>CAZUEB010000019.1:0-15615 GCA_964619115.1 uncultured Dehalococcoidales bacterium | reverse complement strand
CACCTCGATAGCTCTGGACGGCAACGGTTATCCCCACATCAGCTACACCACCGGTGGATTAAATTCTCTCCATTATGCGCGGTGGACGGGCACAGCCTGGGAAACGGAGATGGTGGACGAGGAACCGTCGATGGCTACCTCGATAGCACTGGACAGCAACGGTTATCCCCACATCGGCTACGGGACCTTTGCAATCGGTGATAACTCTCTCCATTATGCCCGGTGGACGGGCACGGCCTGGGAAACGGAGATGCTGGACGAGCGTGATGTGACTGACTGCTCGCTGGCTCTGGATAGCAGTGACCGTCCCCACATCAGCTACTCGCTTGGCGACTCTGGCCGCCTCCTGTATACTCACTGGACGGGCACACAGTGGGTGGGGGGAACGGTGGACGACGAGAATTTAGCGCTGAGCAACTCGCTGATGTTGGACAGCAACGACCGCCCCCACATTAGCTATGGCACGTTCGGCCCACACTCCCTCCACTATGCACGGTGGACGGGCACAGCCTGGGAAACGGAGATGGTGGACACGGTCAGTGTGAATAATACCTCGATAGCGCTGGACAGCAGCAACCTCCCCCACATCAGCTACACCACCGGCGGCTTGCTGTCCCTCCATTATGCGCGGTGGACGGGTACAGCCTGGGATATACAGACCGTGGACGGGAGCGATAATTTACATTCCACCTCTATAGCGCTGGACAGCAACGATTATCCCCACATCAGCTACGCTAGCGGCGGAGGCATCATCGGCATCATCATTGGTTCTCTTCATTATGCGCGGTGGACGGGCACAGCCTGGGAAACGGAGATGGTAGACCCGCGTCTTATTGGAGCCACCTGTATAGCTCTGGATAGCAGCGATTATCCCCACATCAGCTACGCCACCGGCGGCATTGACTCCCTCCACTATGCCCGCCTCATTCCGTCCGACGCAGCCACCGTAGAAACTGCCACGGGCACCGGCACGGTTACCTTCTCCACCAGCGCTGGCGGTATCGCCATGCTGACCGCCACAGCCCAGACCGCAATCACCTGCGCGCCGTGGGATGTCGAGTTTCCGCATGGTTTTTTCTCCTTCAACATCCTTGGTCTCAACCCGGGTGAAACAGTAACCGTGACCGTTACCTTGCCTTTACCAATATCTGCAGGCACACAATACTGGAAATGCCAGAATGGAGCATGGGTAGACTGCACCTCCCTTCTGGGTGATAATGACGGCGATGATGTGCTGACGCTTACGCTTACGGATGGAGGTTTGGGAGACGCTGACGGTATTGCTAACGGTACAATCGTTGACCCCGGCGGGCCAGTAGTAATGGGAGCGCCATCATCATCACCAGCAGGACCGCGCTCATCACCGACAACGCCACGCCCGCTCAACCCGTCTCAGATGTCGTTGCAGTACATGAGCATAACTCCACAGCAGACAAGTGCTGGTCAGCCGGTGACAATCACCACTAATGTGGTTAACACCGGTGACGAGGCTGGCAACATTAATGTCACCCTCAAGATAAACGGGCAGTTGGAGCAAAGCCGGATGGTCAGCGTTGGCCCGCTGGGTACCCAGCCGGTGAAGTTCACCGTAACTAAATCTCAGCCCGGGACCTACAACGTAGACATACTCGGCAAGAACGGCAGCTTCACCATACTTGGCGCTGGCGGTGCCAGCGGCACCACTGGCTCGAAAACCGGTGGTCTGATTGCTTTAGCGCTCATCGGCATTCTGGTCGTTGCCAGTCTGGTGGTATTGCTGGTACGTCGAGCTTAATCAGCGCGTTTTGGAAGGACAAGAGGAGTGATTTTCCGAAGTCACTCCTCTTTCATTTTATACTCAACTTATGTTCTGATGTCCGATTCTATCCTGCCATCCTTAATGTTGATTACCCTGTCGGTATGTTCTGCAACGCGTGTATCGTGGGTAACCACTATAAAAGTTGTCCCGAACTCCTGATTGATATTGCGGAAAATGTTACATATGCGATCGCTGTTATCCGAATCCAGATTTCCGGTTGGCTCATCAGCCAGCAGGATTTTGGGATTATTTATCAGAGCTCTGGCAATTGCTGTACGTTGCTGCTGTCCTCCGGACATCTTGGTAATTAGATAATTTTTTACGGGCGAGAGCCCCATTATGTCAAACAATTTTTCTGCCTTGTCCAGAGTTTGCCTGTCAACTTTCCAGTTTTTTATCATGGAGGGGATTAGCACGTTTTCCATCGCGGAGAACTCAGGCAGCAGGTAATGGAACTGAAAAACAAAGCCGATGGTCTGGTTTCTCAAGACAGCGAGTGCATTGGCATCAAGGTCGTTTACCTTCTGTCCAGCAATGACAACACTGCCTGCAGTGGGCATGTCCAATGTCCCCATAATATGCATAAGAGTGGATTTACCGCTCCCTGAGGTACCGATTATGGAGGTACAGGATCCCTTCTCAAAGCTCAGATTGATGTCAAAAAGCACCTGAGTATCTACACTACCGACGGTGTATATTTTGTCGACCCCTGTTAGTTCGATTATGCTATCCATGTTATCCCTCTCTGATTACATCGACAGGATTCAGCTTCAATGAGTTTCTGGCGGGTACCAGTCCTGCTATTGTCGCCGCGAGCACTGCGATGACCCACGAGCGAACGACCAAAAAGTAATCGATGTAGACGTCAACTACCGGTACTCCGGAATCGCTGGTGGTGAACGAGATGAAGGACTGCAGTAGTCCGAAAGCCAGCCCTACGCCAACCAGTGCCCCGGCAATACCGACTAGAAATCCCTGGTACAGGAAGATGAGTGCAACATCTCTATTTTTAATGCCCATCGCTTTCAGTATTCCTATCTGTCTGGATTTTTGCAGCACAGTGATAGCCAGTATGCTGGCGATAGCTATGGCAACTGAGACGATGATAACAATCTGTATCATGGCGCTGGATATGCGTTGACCTTCAAGCCCTCTGAGCAGGGACTGATTTAGCTGTTTCCAGTTCTCTATCTTTATATCATTGTTATCCAGAATAATTTTGAACAGATTGGCGATGACGTCGGCGTGGAAAAGGTTGTTGGTGGTGATGTCTATGGTTGTTACCCTGCTGCCATATCCGAACATTTTCTGTGCCACGTCACGATTGCTAATTACCCAGGTCTTGTTTATGCTGGAAATGCCCAGGTCAAAAAACCCGGTTACTTTTAGGGTGGTGCTACCACCATCGGGCGCTGTGATTGTCACCCAGTCTCCTGGCTTTAATTCCAGATCTTGGGCCAGGTCTTTCCCCATCAATATCTCATTTCGGGTATTTGCTATTCTGCCACTGTATAGTCCTTCGCTGATGTTATATATCTGGTCGGCACTATCAAAATCAAAGCCACGGATTAGCACAGGTTTTATGGCGCTTCCTTTCTCAGCATAAGCATTACCGCTGGCTGATGCTGAGATAGCCTCCACTACGTTATATCTGTCTAACTGCGCAACGATCTGCTCCCAGCGGCGGATTGTAATATCATCTCTGGATGACGTAATCGTGATATGAGGAGCATTGCCCATGGTGCTGTTGACAAGGCTTATTTGCAGGCTTTCTATCAGTAAACCGACGAATATCTGCACGGATATAGCAACTGCTATCCCCAGGATGATAAAAGCCGTCTGCAGCTTATTCGATGTCAGGAAACGAAGTGCTATCATAAAGGAGAGCATGGCTGTAGTACCTCAACTGCCTTATGGCTCCCGATAAAGACAGATTCTCATGCTGGTGCTTTTTATGCTCTTATGATACTACTAGGAGTGCTTGCTTCTCACCTTTACCGAAAGCTCAGCCAGCAGTTCCAGGGTGTGGATGGCAGCCTCATCGGACATGGACGCCAGCGTGCAGGATGGAGTCAGTAACCCTTGAGCCACGAGCTGCTTAAAAGGTATGCCATCTCGGGTAAAAGGCGCCATGGCTTCGCCGAGCCGGTCATACAGGCTGGCTACTGATTCTTTGGCTGAAGCCTCCTCGGCATTGGGCACAATGCCCCAGGCGATGCTGCCGCCCCGCTCCAGAAAAGCTTTCACCTCGGCGGGATAGCAGCTCAGCGAGTCGGCGTAGTTATAGGTGTCGAAACTCAGTATGTCAATGGAGCTTTTCAGGAGCAGCGACCAGTCGGTGCTGCCGCAGCAATGCACTCCCTTAAGCCCCTCTATGCCGCTGAACACTACTTCGAGCAAGCTTGTTACCTGCTCATTAGGAACGGAGACGAAGGCTGTGCCCAGCGAGGTCAGGTAAGGCTCGTCGACAAAGATGATAGTATGTGGTGAAATCTGGCTTAGGAAGCTTTCCTGCCACATGACTTTCAGCCGCAGAAACTTTGCCAGAGCCTCAGCCAGCAGGTCGTCATAGAGTATGCCTCGTTGTTCCCTGTCGGTGACGCAAAGCCCCCAGGTGATAGGTCCGGTTATCTGTCCCTTGACCATGTGGGGATGTTGTCCCCTGAGAGCCAGGAAAGCATGCAGCCCGGCAGCGTATTCGGCACTTGTGCCGTAGTCGTCGGTGTTATGCTCCAGGTCGTCGTTATAAAGCTTCTCCATCTGGCTGTCGAAATCCGCCGTGCGTTCCACGTAGACTTTAGCCCCCTCCAGCACTATTCCAGGGAAGCCCTCGCTGAACTGGGCGTACATGTTCTCCGACGGGGAGCGCTTCGGCAGTTGCGGCCAGGCAGGCAGGTCGGGCAGATATTTAGCCACCAGGGAACACGCCTCCTTCGGGTCGGTCTGAGGCATGCTGCCTATTGCCGTGGGCAGGCAGTTGAACTCTATCTTATTTGACATGTCTTAAAACTCTGAAAGCTTATTTCTTTTCTTTGCAGTGCAACATATTATTGGACGGGTGAGTGTGTTATGAGACTGGCTCTTTAACTTCAACGGTTAAAGATTCGACCCCCGTCTCTTCGGGAATGGGTTCACCATGTGCCTTGCAGGATTCCAGGTACAGCTCAATGGCTTCTTTGACCATGGAAATAGCTTCCTCCTTGGTTTCTCCCTGTGTATAGCACCCGGGAAGTGCCGGCACTTCTACTGAATAGCCACCTTCCTCTTCAGGTATAAGAATAACTGTATATTTCAACATGGCAACCCCCCTATAGAAGTTCCTTTACTTCTTCTACTGAAAGCTCAGCCTTCTTTAAAATGGTGCTCAAAACTCCCGGTTTTAGCGACTTCCTATGTATAGGGACAACTATTTTGGTTTCCGGCTTACTTTCGTGTCTCATAATAACATGACTACCTCGGGTGCGGTCAACATGCCACCCTTTTCTCCTCAGCGCATTTACCAGCCTATCACCTTTAATCTGAGGCAGCTTTGTCATCTGTATTACTCTGAAATGGGAGAGAGTAAGCACCATATTATATTTCCTCTCCCTTGATGGGAGAGGAATAAGGTGGAGGTGACTACTTTACATACTTGCCGATTATCGGTGCCAGGTCTTTCTTAACCTGCTCCGGTATAAGCTCAGGAGAGGTGATTATGGCATTTTTCAGGGCGCTGGCGCAAATGCAGTTCCTCGCTTTGGGCATACGTGTTATGGCATGCCTCAATATCCGCTTGATGTTCTCAATGCCTAGCCTTAGATTGTCTACAACCATGTCCACAGACACGACCTCGTAAGTCTCTTTCCAGCAGTCGTAGTCGGTTACCACAGCCATGGTGGCGTAGCAGATTTCCGCCTCTCGAGCCAGCTTAGCCTCAGGCAAGCCCGTCATGTAGATGACGTGTGCTCCCCAGGAGCGGTACAGCTCTGACTCAGCCCTGGTGGAGAACTGCGGACCTTCCATGACGATGCAGATGCCGCCATCATGCGCCCGTATCTCCAGTTCCCGTGCTGAATCGTAGAGCACATCGCCGAGCACCGGGCAGAAAGGGTCGGCAAAGGCGACATGCCCCACTATGCCCTTGCCGAAAAAGGTATTGTCCCTGAGGAAGGTGCGGTCGATAATCTGGTCGGGTATAACTATGTCCAGCGGTCTGATTTTCTCCTGCAGGCTGCCCACCGTGGCTACGGAAAGTATATATTCCACGCCCAGTGACTTCATAGCGTAGATATTGGCTTTTGCCGGCAGCTCGCTGGGGCTGATGGGATGCCCCCTGCCGTGCCTGGGCAGAAATGCCACCTGCACGCCTTCCAGCTTGCCCAGCGTGATAGCGTCGCTGGGGTCGCCGAATGGTGTCTTTACCCTTATTTCCCTGGCTTCGGTCAAGCCTTCAATCTGGTACAGACCGCTGCCGCCGATAATGCCAACTTTAGCCTCAGCCATATTCAAACCTCCTGATTATAAACGTAAGAATATCCCCTCTCCCTTGATGGGAGAGGATTAAAGTGAGGGTGAATTTTTACATTTCTATGTGTCATTTTGGCTTCTCTCCACTGCTATTGCGAGCCCTTCATCTCCCGCTCATTCTGAGCCTTCCCTTTGTCACCCTGAGCGACAGCGAAGGGTCTCTGAGATTCTTCGGTCGTCCTTCCCATTTAGGAAGGACTCCCTCAGAATGACAAAAAGAAGAGGGCGCGAAATGACACAGAAATTTGCTCATTTCCTTATCAAGCCCTTTCTCCCCCTCATTCTGCCTCCCCCCGCTCATTTTGCCTCCCGCCGCTCATTCTGAGCCTGTCGAAGAATGCGCCCCGGCTCGGGATAAAACTCCGCGTTTCATTCATTGCTTCATCAACCCGCTCATCTCATCCGTCTTACCGTAGCATAGCAGGTGGTCTCCAGCCTGCACAACCTCCTTAGACTCAGGGAAAGCCAGCGTTCTGTCGCCCCTTTCAATCGCCAGAATCTTGATAGCGTGCTTTGCCAGGCTGATGTCGCCTATTTTGCAGCCCACCTCCGGCGCCTTCCTGCCTATGGTCAGGCGGGCTATGCTGTAGTCGCCTGACTGGTGGACTATCTCCCTGATTGAAAACTCGGAGGTAAAATATGCCGAGCGCTTCAGCCAGTTGACTATTACAGTTGCCAGCTTGTCCAGTACGCCGAGCCAGAAAAGCACAATTAGGACGATTGGCGGAATAGCCAGAGCGATGATTGAGACAGATGACACTGGCTTCGCTGGTTTTACGCCCACCAGTATTATCACCAGGAAGATAAGCAGGAACAGTATAATTCCCACGCTGCCCAGGAACATCATCCAGGTGGCTATCATACGGCGCCGGGGATGACCCACGATGTCCTCCGCCTCTCTGGTGGTGAAGCCGGTGTTGGTAAGTGCCGAAAGCGCCTGGAATCGGGCTTTTTTCCGCTCCATGCCGGTGGCTTCCAGTGCCACGGAGCCGAACCACAGTATGAACAGCCATACCGTCAGCACAACTAGCATCAATTCGGGTTGCATTTTACCCTCCCCCGTATTCTAAATTCGTGGAACTACTGAGACCACGATGGAAATGCCGCAATTATACTTGGAAATCCCGTTGCTGACAATCACCGCCTTTAATTCTCTCTCCCCCTCCTGTCATTCTGAGTCCTTCGTTGATGTCATTCTGAGGAAGCGAAGCGACCGAAGGATCTGGCTCAGGGTAAACTCCGCGAAGAATCTGAACCTAAAACGTGTCATTCTGAGCCTGTCGAAGAATCTCAACCCCTCGCTATTTTCGTCAGGCTTTTCCCCGCTCGTTCTGCCTCCCCCGCTCGTTCTGCCTCACCTCGCTCATTCTGAGCCTGTCGAAGAATGTTACCTCATAAACCCCTCGAAGAATCCCGGAGTTGAGGAAAATGACTCAGAGAACACATGGGCCATTTGAATTTGTTTGGGATTTGGTGCCTGGGGTTTTGGATTTAATGCTCACCCTCACCTTCATCCTCTCCCATCAAGGGAGAGGAAATTGGTTCTCTCTCCCCTGGAGGGAGAGAGTTAGAGTGAGGGGGAAAAGTAGGTATGCTCTCGTTCGGATAGATGGATGATGCCAATTTTCGATGTTTCAAGAGATAAAAAGCAATCAATTCTCTATTTTAATTCTCTCTCCCCTGGAGGCAGAGAGTTAGAGTGAGGGGGAACAACAGCTATTCTATTTCCCTCTGGCTGGGTGTATAATCGGGGGTATCCAGGAAATCGAATCCAACGCCGAGAGGGGGTCAACCGAATGATTAGAATACTGCTCAACATACTTATAGCCCTGGTTCTCATCGCACTGATATGGTGGGTGCTTACCCGGTTCATCTGCCCCATGTTTTGATGGGGGTTTAGCTCTCGAAAGTCCGATTGGTGACAATCACACTTGTCACAAATTAGTTGATAAGCCCTGGATTTTGTGTTATTTTGAGTTAAGCGGGTAAGGCCTGCATTGAGTGTGTCACCGGACGGTGGCATAAACTATTTGTTTGCCAGATATTACCATACGCAGTTGCATTTGATCTTTTTATAATCCGTGCCCAACTTTGCCCACATTGCCGCCGTTTCTTTGCAAAGGGCAATTTCCTCATAATTGAACTCTTGCTTTAGCTGACTGATGATTGTGCTATACATCTTGTAACGAGTAGTGAATTCAACCTTCTTACCCCAGTTAGACCTCTCTGTTAAATATTCTTGCCAGCTTTTGTCCGTGCATCCATTGATGGTGCTTTGCAACCCACGAAGTGACCCCAGCGTAATGCGGGAGGGGGTAAATCTGGCAAAAATCTGTTCTACTAACTCATCATAATGCTTTTCCCAATCAGGAACTGGAACCATAGGGTCTATTCTTATTCGTACCTCATAGCCTGCTTGGCTCAATTTTTGTGCAGCCTCAAGTCTCCTAGAAACCGAAGGAGCACGATTTTCCCATCTTTTTGCTACCTTATCGGCGTTAAGGCTGAAACTCATGATAGCTTGGTTATGAGGATGAATCTCCAGCAGATTTCTTATGTTGTCTGACTTGGTTAGGAAGAGCACTTTATGATTATTTTGTTCCTCGAACATGGGAATAATGAATTTGGAAAACGGCTCGCTTGAGCCTTCCCACATTAGGGAATCGGCTATCTCGCCTGTATTAAGAATTTCGGGGGTTGTAACTTCGCTGAGGAATCGCCTAGTATGCAGCTCTATTTTCCGATAATCTTTAATTACAGGCTTTGTACCATTAGGTTGAAACCTGAATGTCCCTTTCAAATAGCACCATGCGCAGTCAAAAGGACACCCGTAAGCCCATTTCAATTCCAAGAAATGTGGACATACAACATCTGTCTTGTTGATAGGTAAAGATGTTTTATCAAATCTCTTTATAATTGAGCCGTCACCGACCTGTTGAACCAAAAGTTTTTCAGCACCGTTTAAAAGGACTTGTTTATGAATGGTAATGCCATTTTTACGCGGAGTTACCGTAACTGGCGAGTCTGGTTTAATTTCTCTGAGTCTCTCAGTTTCTAGTAATTGCACATTGGTTGAATCTCGTATCAAGAAGTTGCTACTTTTATTCTCGCAACACTGGATGCTAGAAAAGTCATAAAACGGATTATTCTTTTCGATAGGGTTAGATTTTTTTTGTGTGTTGATTGCGTCTAATGCTTTCCTGAGGTCTGTGTCCGTATATTGCGTATGTTGAAGGACGTAAGATAAGATTTCATTGTATTCGACTGATTCCTTCCCACAATATCTCTTGCATAAATCATTTTTGAAAGCATCGAAGTCTAGTTCCTCTAGTAGATTCATCTGGAAGTTTTCCCTGCTTTTTTCTCTAAACATTACATCCTTCATTATCTTAAATGCGGTTAAGTTTTTTGTCGCATAAACTAGGTAGTAATAAGTCATGTTTCTTGTCGGGAATCTATTCTTGAAAGGCCACACAAAGGAATTCTTAGCTCTTATCTGGTTGGCGTAGAGATTTATCAGTTCTAGCTCCTTTTTTTCGGGGCTAGTAGGTTTGTGCGCAAAATCTATCCACTTGCTTGTCCCGAATAGTTTTGTGAAAGTTTGTGACAGTTGGAGTGCTTGCGTTCTTTTAGTTTCGTCCTTGCTGTTCAGGTTATTAGCTGTTCCTGTCCACCGTTGAATTGCATTGTATTGGAAATTAACCAGAATCTCCTTATGATCTTGTTTCAAGATGAGTTCTACCTTATCGAAATCCATTCCCGAAAAGCCTTCAGGGTCTATGAAAAAGAACGCTGGGGATTTACCAATTTTGCGTAGCACATCGTCGATTACATCGAGAAATTCACCTCTGTGAGGGTCTACCTGAATAATATCTTTATAATTTTGCAGGCTTGCCACAAGTTTCTCATAGCGTTGCTTGTTCTTTTCAATGCAGATGCAAGAGAATTGAAAAGCGTGTTTTTGATGATTGGCCAGAATCTTTGTAGCAATGAGCGGCGAACCTTCCTCCCCACTTTCATATTCACCGGCACCAGCAAAGGCATCAACGTAATATGCCCTTTTTACCCAACTCTGCTTGGCCATAATCTTTGCCCAAGGTTCAAGGTAGTTAGCGAGGATGTTGTGTTTTGTTACGGTCTGCTCACCTCTTTCGTTAAAAAGGTCTCTTTTGGGTTTAGATTGGCTAATGTGCCTATCCATCAGGAGGTTTCCGCCATCGAATTGCTCACTTCTCAATTATAACTCTTTTCAGGCTGTTCGCATACGGTTTCTTGGCGATACCTTTTTCAGTAATGATGGCGGTGATGTACTTGTGAGGGGTGACGTCGAAGGCGGGGTTGGCGGCTTTCACGCCCTTGGGCGCCAGACGGATTCCTGCGACGTGAGTTACCTCTTCCGGGTTGCGTTCCTCGATGGGGATTTCATCGCCGGATTTCAAGGACAAGTCGATGGTGCTGGTGGGCGCCGCCACGTAAAAGGGTATGCCGTTTTCTTTAGCCAGCACAGCCAGTGTATAGCTGCCAATTTTGTTGGCGGTGTCGCCGTTGGCGGCAATCCTGTCGGCGCCGAGCAGTACGCAGCTCACCTTGCCCCGGTTTATGAAATAGCCAGCCATGGAATCGGTAATCAGGGTTACCGGTATGTCCTCCTGCATCAGCTCCCAGGCGGTGAGGCGGGCGCCCTGGAGCAGCGGGCGCGTCTCGGTGGCGATGACCTCGATTTTCTTGCCCTGTTCACTGGCGGCTTTGATGACGCCTAAAGCCGTGCCGTAGCCGGCAGTGGCTAAGGGACCGGCGTTGCAGTGCGTCAGTACGGTGAAGCCGTCCTTAATAAGCCCGGCGCCGAGCTGGCTGAGACGCTCGGTGGCGGCTTCTTCACCGGCGTGAATCGCCTTCGCCTCATCGATGAGCACCTGCTTTATGGTGGCGAAATCAGCCACTTTAGCCGCCTGTTTCATGCGGTCGATGGCGGCAAATAGATTGACCGCCGTGGGACGGCTGGCGGCGAAAGCCTGCAGGATCTTATCCAGCCGGCTGAGGAATTTAGCTTTATTTTCCGCTTTTATATCACGGGCGCCGAGGGCGATGCCATAGGCGGCGGCTACACCGACCGCCGGCGCGCCGCGTACCTTCAGCACCTTGATGGCGGCGACGACCTCGGCGTAGCTGCGTAGCTCGACGAAGACCAGCTTACCGGGCAGCTGCGTCTGGTCGACGATTTTGATTTTGTTGTCCAGCCATTTAATCGGCTTCATAAGGCTCCTGTGTCATGTCATTCTGAGGGAGTCCTTCCCGAATGGGAAGGACGACCGGAGGGTCTGGCTTGGATAAATCGAATGAAGGGTTTAGATTCTTCGCTAGGCTCAGAATGACACGTTTTGGGTTTAGATTCTTCGCTAGGCTCAGAATGACACGTTTTGGATTCAGATTCTTCGACAGGCTCAGAATGACACGTTTTAGGTTTAGATTCTTCGACAGGCTCAGAATGAGCGGTGACGAAGTACTCGCAATTACATCGAACATTAACTTGGGTTTTGCCTCCTCCAGTCGCTCAGGGCTTTGTTCAGGTTTCCCAGGAACAGGTCGCTGTCGTTTGGGGTTATGTTTACGTACCAGCCTTTTTTCCTGACGATTTGCACCACACGGTCGCTCGAGAAGCAGGTGCCGAAATTGATGCCGAAGGTCGCCCCCTGCGGCTTCCTGGCTGTCTCCAGGTTATCGAAGTGAACGCTGAGAGAGAATGGTCCACCGAGTGCTATCCTGAACTTGCTGTCGAGTATCTGGTACTTCCGGGGGAATATCGCCCAGAAGATGGCAGCCATGAGTATGGTTGTGGCGAACATGGCAGTTGCCGCCTCGACCTGGAAGATGAATAGATAGTATATACCGAAAAGGATGAAGAACACGGGCAACGCCATGATGGCTTTGAGCAATGAGTCATAGCGGGGGCTTTCTTCGTAAATTACAGAGTCCATCTATTTAAGCGAGCCTTTCAGGAGCTTTATATCGTCAATCCATGCGGTCCCCGTGCCATCGATAACCAGGTTGAGCTTCACATTGTCGGGGTTTCCCCCTTTTTTTAGAAAGAAGGGAATCTGTTCCGTTGTCCAATCGGTAGTGCCGGTTAGTGGGGTCTGCAGCCCACGGGAGAAGAACTCACCTTCGCCGGGAAAGCTGCACCACATCTCCAGGTAAACTTTGCCGTCGACATTTTCTGTGCGGACCCGAGCCCGGTAGATTAAGCTTGCATTTTCGATGTCAAGGTCGCCTGTCTCGAATAATCTCACCACGGTAGGCTCTGTGGCAGTAATCCGCAGAGACCCGCCGCCATCGCTGGAAACCTGCTCGTCAATCTCCACTCCCGACTGCGTGATAATTCCCTCCATGCTGTCGACGGGGTAATAACGCAGCTCGACAGCTTCAGTTGATGGTGTGGCGCAGCCGGCTGAAGCGAGAATCATGGCAACAAATAGACAAAAAACCAGTGCCTTTATGCTCATTTTCTTTTATCCCCTTTCCATCTCGGTTGATTGTGCCTGTTAGCCGCTACAGGAGTTATAGTATCAGGTGCTTTCCGATTCGGCAAGTGATGGTGAGGCACAAGCTATCGACCTTGAGGGCGTGATTGGTGTAGAATAATCGGCGCGATATTTGAAATAAGGAGGACTTGATATGCCTACGGCAAAGGTTGGCGACATCGATATCTACTACGAGAGCCATGGCGATGGGGAACCGCTGATACTAATCAATGGTTATGGTCAGTATTCCGGACATTGGGCACGCCTGATTCCTTCCTTTGCCAGGGAGTATCGCGTGATTGCTTTTGACAACCGCGGCACCGGTCTGACAGACAAGCCCAAGATGGCTTATACCATGAAGATGATGGCAGCCGATGCCAGCGGATTGCTCGATGTACTGGGCATCGACCGGGCGCATATTTTTGGCGTTTCCATGGGCGGCATGATTTCTCAGGAGTTCGCGCTCAACTATCCTGAAAAGGTAATCAGCCTCATTCTGGGCTGCACACAGTGCGGTGGAGCAAAAGCAGTACCGCCCACTCCGGAGGCAAGGGCTTTCCTTTTCAACCCTGAAATGGCGAAGTTGTCGGTGGCGGAGCGAGCCAGGCAAACTGCGCCCTGGTTGTGGAATCAGGAGTTCATCGATAGGCATCCCGAGGCTGTTGAATGGTATGTGGAAGCCACCTGTAAATATCCCACGCCGCCTCACGGCTTCGCCTGCCAGGCACAGGCGATAGCTGGTCATAATACCTATGACCGGCTGCCACAAATCAAGGCGCCGACACTGGTCATAACCGGCGGCGGAGACAGGCTGATTCTAGCCGGGAACTCGAAGATTTTAGCTTCCCGGATACCGGGTGCCGAGCTGGTTATGCTGGAAAATGCCGGGCATGGCTTCATCGGTGACGCTGCTGCCGAAGCCACGAAGGCGATACTCGATTTTCTGAGACGGCACACCAGGGGCAAGAAAAAAACCTAGTTACTGCCGCCGAGCCCCTGTATTCTAAAGCTATCTCCAGCGTATCTATCTCACTCAGCTGTAATACTGGAAATGTATGAAACGCCGGCAATAGCCCGTGTTATCCGGGTGGTATCCAGAAGATGACGCATATCCACAAACTCGCCCTGGCGCACAATTCTCCTGATTTCACTGTCCAGGTTTAAGACATACTGCCACTCCAGAGATTCAAAAACCACGCCGTGGTTATGCAGCAGCATTTTCTTGTTGCCTACATTGGCCGGATGCAGGTAAAACACGTTATCCAGAGACGGTTTAGACAGGCTGGACAGGTCGGCTGTCAGGTCCAGGCCCAGACCGAAGCTTACCATGGTCCGGCCCCGAAACTTTGGTTCTGTATTGATGTCCATCCATTGGGCGATGTTTTCCGGGTCTGTAATCAGGCCATTGTTAACCGGGGCAAACTTTTTAATCGGGGAAATCTTGACCCCGGAGCTGAAAAGCGCATCCAGGTCAGCTACCATGGCTATGCTTACCAGGCTGCGGTGCGGAGTCTGTCGCTCCCGGGCAATATCGAAAATGGCTTCATACAGGTCGCCAATAGTGATTGGTGCGCTCTCGTCGGTATTGCCCACCAGCATGATATCGTTAAATTCGCCGTCTAAAGCTAGATTAAGACCGGTATGAATCACAACCTCACCGGTATCTTTTTGAGGGATGAGAAAGTCAGGCGTGTCATTACCATCAGTGGGCAACCAGACCATAGTGCCGCCGATGGTTATCATTTCACCAAGCAGGGGCAGGCAGTCTTCCGGGCTACCGCCGAGAGCGCCCAGGCCGATGGAGTACTCGGCTTCGGAAAAATGTCGCTGCCGGATATCGCCTGGTTCCAGGGTGGCATGAATAACTTTCATCAGATTGCCCACAATTTTCAGCGCGGCAGCGCGGTCTGTAGCATGGAAGATGTGAAAGCTGGTATGGCTTCTCAGGTAGCAGGGGAGATGTCGCCAATCTTTTTCGGAGCGGTTCATGTTCTCCAGAATCGAAAAGTGATTAACGGCTTCATCTACTGTATTGTAGGTGGTGAAAATATTGTCCATGCCGGCCATTTTTAATACCTGAGCCGGGTACTCCGTAAGGCCACAGAGGCAGACCATGCCATTTTGCCTGGCTAATTTTTTCTGCGTAGCCAAAAGCACTCTAATGCCACCGCTGCTTAAATATGGTACCCTTGCCATGTCCAGAACCAGATAAGAATCATCTTCCTTCAAGAGAGTCTCAAGCTCTTTACCCAGACTGGCAGCTTCGAAGGCATCCAGTCTGCCTTCCGGAGCTACTACCAGAATGCCGTTTTTACGTTCTGATTTTATGTTCATAACATACGCTCCATTTAGGGGTTGCGGCATGCGTCACTTTTTCTTAAACCAGGGGAAGAACATGGGCACCCTTTTCTTGTATTCCAGATATTCCCTGCCGAACTTCTTCTCCATCTCCTTCTCCTCGATAGCTTTAATGTAGAAAACGTTAATCGCTACGAAAAGCGGGGTGAAGATGAAGATGAGTGACAGCGAGCCGAGCAGTATCCCCAGCCCGAGCATGAAAATAAACAGACCAAGCAGCATAGGGTTCCTGACGCAGGAGTAGAGCCCGCTGGTAATCAGCTTCGGCGGTGGATTGAAGGGTACGGGTGTGCCTCTGGTGCTGAAGAAGGATATTACCGGCCAGAACGAGAGGAACCAGCCGGCGAACATGATTGCCCAGGCCAGTACCGTGCTCCACAATGGCGGGCTGAAGTGGAGACAGGTAAGCCATTTGTCCAGCCATAATGAGGCGAA
>CAZUEB010000018.1:0-15826 GCA_964619115.1 uncultured Dehalococcoidales bacterium | reverse complement strand
TCGGGCAGTTTGAAGTTGGGCGGCAGTCTTAGCTTGGTGCCGCATTCGCAGGTGATGGTGTTGTATTTGTTGAGGTTCCACATTAAGTTTGAGGTCTCTCGAGTTCGTTTTAACTCGTCAATTTTTTCAGGCGCCTCTGCCTCTGGGGCTCGCAGAGCCACGGTTCCAGCGGCTGCTACCGCAGCAACGGGGATTAATACCGTGTTGGTATCACGGACCTGCCTGTAAGCTGAAGCATAGTCAGCAAAAGAGGCGCCGGACATGGAGCGAAGGATACGAATGCGCTCGGAGATAGGTGGGTGGGTGCTGGTGAGGTTCTCGGCAGCCCTGCCTTGCTTGCGGAAAGGGTTGACAGTATACATCGGCGCTGTGGCTTGATTGGCTGATTTAAGCTGGTCTGTGGAGACGGCTAGTTTTTCCAGCGCCGAAGCCAGCCCTTCGGGGTATCTGGTGTATAGAGCTGAGGAGGCGTCCGCCAGGTACTCTCTTTTTCTGGAGATGGCAAAGTAGATTAGTTGAGCCATGATTGGAGCCAGTATCATCAAGGCAATAGCCACAACGATGATGATAATCTGACCGGCGCCACCGCCTCCTGAAGAGCTTCTTCTGGTTCTGCCCATGCCGCCGAAAAGCATGAATCTCGATGCGTGCCAGGCCAGAATGACTATGGTGCCGAGAAGAACGCTGCACATCGCCATCAATAGCACATCACGGTTCTTGATGTGAGCCATCTCGTGCCCGACGACTCCCTGAAGCTCGTCCCTGTTGAGCTTCTGCAGCAGCCCGGAGGTGACGGTCACGGATGCTTTTTTGGGGTCCCGGCCGGTGGCGAAAGCGTTCAGTGCCGGGTCATCGACAATATATATGGCGGGCATCGTTTCCAGCCCCGAGGCGATTTTCATTTCCTCGACTATATTATAAAGGCGGGGGTGGTCATCGCGGTTGATTTTCCTGGCGCCTGACATAGAGAGTAGTATGCTGTCTCCCTGGAAATAGGCGACCAGGCTCATGATTACCCATAGTATCAGGGCGAAGATTAAGCCAATTGTGCCGCTATCGAAGAAGTACAGTCCAAGGAAATAGCCGAGCAGTAGCAGCAATACTCCCATAATTATGGTGAGCACTGCCGACCTGGTCTGGTTAGACTTGACTTGTTCCCACATAGCTCAGAAGTCTACAGATTAAGTGAAGCTGACCTTTGGTGCTTCCTTCTCTGCGGCTACGGTGACCTCAAAGAACTCACTCGCCTTGAAGCCAGCCATGCTAGCTATGATGTTAGACGGAAACATCTGCGTCTTGTTGTTGTAATTTAACACTGAATCGTTGTAGAACTGGCGGGAGAAGCTTATCTTGTTCTCGGTTGAAGCAAGCTCTTCCTGTAGAGCCAGGAAGTTCTGGCTGGCTTTGAGGTCTGGGTATCTTTCAGCTACTGCCAACAACCGATTCAAGGCAGAGCTTAGCTCACCCTCCACTTTGCCCCGCTCGCCTGCCCCGGCGGATGCTACCTGCTGGGCAAGAGTGCGGGCTTTGGTTACAGCTTCGAGAGTCTCTCGCTCATGCTTCATGTAGCCTTTTACTGTTTCCACAAGGTTTGGAATCAGGTCGTGCCGCCTCTTTAGCTGGACATCGATCTGCGCCCAGGCGTTTTTCACCTGGTTGCGCAGCCTGACCAGGCTATTGTATATGGCGGCGAAGGCGATAATCAGAATGACTATGATGCCGATGACAATCCAGACTGCTATCATGAGTAATCCTCCTTAATGGTTGCTCATCTTTTTGTTATATGCTTTTATGGTTGCAGCTAAGCCTCAGCTTGGAATGTTTCTCCCAGGAAACTTATTACCTGTTGTTGAGCGTCCTGCCGTGCTGGTTTTTCCCCAGCCAGATGTTTTAGTAACTGAGTCACCTCGCCGCCATCGAACCAAAGCCCATGTTTTTGCGGGCAAACGTCTATGAGTAACTCAGGATGCTTGCCGATGTTTGTTTTTTTCATCTTCTTATTGCAGATGGGACATTTTTGTTTTTTCTCCGATGACTCGGCTTCCGGTGATTTCACTATATTGTCGAGCAGCAGGTTCTGGCTGTCAAGGTTCAGGGATTTTAACAGAAGCTCCAGTTCCGTGGAATCGAACCATACGCCGTGGCAGTCATTACAACGGTCAAGCTCGATGTTATTATATTCGACAACTATCATATCACTCTTGCAGGACGGGCATATCATTGGTTCTTCACCTCACAAGCTGTCAATAGTGTAGATTGCTTGCCGAACTGTGTCAAGGCGGTTTTGTTCGATTCGCTGGCAGTTTTTGCATCCAGTGTGGTAATATCTGATTGAAGCGGAGGGAGATATGACACCAGAATACGAAATAAACAAATTAGCTAAAGAAGAGTCGTGGCGGATGTTCCGGATAATTGGAGAGCTGGTGGAGGGATTTGACGAACTTTCAGGCGTAGAGCCGGCGGTGACTATATACGGTTCGGCTCGACTTAAGCCGGATGACGAGCTTTTTGCCAGGACGGAAGAGATAGCCCGTCGGCTTGGCGAGCTTGGTTTTTCAATTATAAGTGGTGGTGGGCCAGGTGTCATGGAAGCTGCCAACAAGGGTGCTCTAGAAGCCGGGGTTGCCTCAATAGGATTAAACATTGACCTGCCTGAGGAGCAGATTTGCAATCCTTATACTACCAAAACTATAACGTTCCACCACTTTTTTGTTCGCAAGGTCATGCTGGTGAAGTATGCCACCGCCTTTGTCATGATGCCAGGCGGATTGGGAACTCTTGACGAGTTAAGCGAGGTGCTGACATTGATGCAGACCGGCAAGATAGAACCTTTCCCCGTGGTGCTTTTTGATAGTAAATACTGGAAGGGGTTTCTTGACTGGCTGCACAACCAGACCTTAGCCAGAGGGTTTGTCTCTGAGGATGATTTTGACCTGCTCAGGATTTGCGACACGCCTGATGAAGTGGTTGATACGGTTCAGCAGTGGTATATAAAACATCAAATTGTTGGCAGGAGAGCCGTAGCTGCAACTGGCTTGGAATAGGCATCTAATCAAGCAGAAACTCCTCCCGGTATGCAGGTACAGCTACCTTCCATCCCATCTTGCCTCTGACCAGGCTGGCGAACTGCTGCGATATGTCTGCTTCACCATGAGTTACGAAGAGATGTCTGGGAGGCTTGCGGAAGTTTGACAGCCAGTTTAGAAGTCCATCTCTGTCGGCATGTGCCGAGAAACCGTTTATCTGCACTATTTTGGCTTTAATGGGATAGTGCTGTCCCAGTATTCTGACTTTTTCAGCACCGTTAACTATTATCCTGCCTAAAGTTCCTGCTGCCTGATATCCGACAAAAAGTATGGTACTCTCTTTCCTCGAAATATTGGTTACCAGATGGTGTTTTATCCTGCCGCCGGTACACATGCCGGAGCCGGCGATTATAATAACGGTACCTTTTATTCGATTTATCGCCTTTGATTCCTCAGCCGTTCTTACCAGACTCAAGCCGCGGAAATCAAATGGTGACTTTTTCTGGTGCATGAGTCTGACCATCTCTTTATCGAATAGCTCAGGATGATGCTTGAATACTCTAGTGATGCTCACTGCCATAGGGCTGTCAATGAAAACCATCAGGTGTGGGATGCGGCCTTCGATAAGGAACTCGTTGAGGTAGTACAATATCTCCTGAGACCTCTCCAGGGCGAAGCTGGGAATGATTATATTTCCTCCGGATTTCACGGTTGTGTTTATGATTTCGGCCAGCTTGCTGGCTGCGCCTTCTAAGGACTCGAGCAACCTGTCGCCATACGTAGACTCCGTGATGACGTAATCTGATTCTTCGAACAGTGTGGGGTCACGGAGTATCGGCTTACCCCGGCGGCCAATATCTCCGGAGAAGAGAATTGTCCTGTGCTCCCCGTTTTGCCGTATCCTGACCTTTATCATTGATGAGCCCAGCACGTGACCTGCATCATAGAAGGTGGCTTCGATACCTTTACCTATGCTGGTGGTTTCACCATATTTGACAGGCGAGAAAAGCGGGAAAGAAGCCCTGGCGTCATCTGTCGTGTACAGCGGAATCTCCGGATATGGCCCTCTTCTCTTTTCTTTTTTGTGTCGCCTTCTCTTAAACTCCGCGTCCTCTTGCTGGATTTTGGCTGAGTCGAGGAGCATGATTTCCGTGATTTCAGTGGTGGCAGCAACGCAGTAGATGGGGCCACGGAAGCCTTCACGAACCAGCTTGGGAAGAAGTCCGCTATGGTCTAGGTGGGCATGGGTTAGAAGGACGCAATCTAGATTTCCAGGAGGAATGGGAAAAGGTTCCCAGTTCCGTCCTGTAAACTCTCTCTCCTGGTAGAGTCCACAGTCCACCAGGAACCTGAAGTTGTCGGTTTCAATTAAGTAGCATGAGCCGGTGACGCTTTGGGCTGCGCCCAGAAAAGTCAGCTTGATGTGCATGTTTTGAGATGATAACAGAATTAGACGGGTTAGGCAAAGTCTCTGGCGGGATACATTTTTTTCGTCTAATTAAATATATACAAGCAGATATTGGGTCTGCCACCCGACATTTTTAATATAATAATAGTACTATCTGTTCTTGACGAAAGGTTCTTATGATGGTACATTGGTAGCTTGGGAATTACATTAGAGTCAGGCATATTCTGAAAGGAGTTGAAATATGATCTCATTTAGTCCTAGCGAAGAACAGCAAATGATTGTAACCATGGTGAAACAGTTTGCCAACGATGAGATGCGCAAAATCTACAGGGAATGCGACGAGAGCGGGGAGATTCCTAATCGCATCATCGATACCGCCTGGGGACTGGGGCTGGTTTCTACAGGTATACCTGAAGAGCATGGGGGTCTCGGTGGGGAGCATTCGGCTGTCACAGGTGCGCTGATTGCTGAGGAGTTGGCCTGGGGCGACCTGTCCATGACAATGCATATACTCTGTCCTGCTCTTATGATCTACCCTGTTCTTGAGATGGGGACAGAGGAGCAGAAGAAAAAATACCTTCCTGCTTTCTGCGAGGAGAAATATAAGGCGGCTACCGCTGCTCTAATCGAGCCCCGCTTCGGCTTCGACCCCTACTCTCTCTCGACCACCGCGACTTTGAAAGATGGGAGCTATGTGCTTAAAGGCCAGAAGTGCTATGTCCCGCTGGCTGCTGATGCTGATATGCTGCTGGTCTACGCGGCTGAGAAGGGCAAGACTCAGGGCTTTATTATCGAAAAAGGCACCAAAGGACTGGAGATAGGCGAGAGAGAGAAGAGTATGGGTATAAAAGCACTGGCCACCTATGAGCTAACTTTGAAAGACTGCCGTATACCCAGGGAGAATCGGCTTGGTGGTGAAAAGGGATGTGATTTTGGGCGCATTATGAATTGCTCACGGATAGCTCTATCGGCGATGGCTGTCGGTGTAGCCAGAGCTGCCTTTGAGTACTCAAGAGATTATGCTAAGGAGCGTGTTGCCTTCGGCGAGCCTATTGCGTCGAGACAGGCAATCGCCTTTATGCTGGCAGAGATGGCTATTGAAGTAGATGCTACCAGGTTGATGAGCTGGGAGGCTGCCTGGAAGCTGGACAAAAAGGAAGAGGCGACCAAAGATGCTGCCTTGGTAAAGGCGTATGCTGATGAGATGGTGCTGATGGTGACCGACCGGGCCGTACAGATTTTGGGTGGACATGGTTACATACGTGAGCACCCGGTGGAGCTGTGGCTCAGGAACGGTCGCGGCTTCGTCACTTTTGATGGCATGGCTATTGTATAAAGGAGGTATGCGATAATGATAGATTTTGAACTTACACCGGAGCAAAAAGAAGCAATATCGGCAGCTCACAAGATTGCCGAAGAGATGTTACGACCTATAAGCCGTTACTATGATGAGCATGAGGATGAGAGCCCGAAAGAGCTTATAGATAAGATGTGGGAGGGAAGACGAGAAGGAAGCTTAATGGGCGGGCTGGATATGACGGCGGCCTTAAGGACTGAGGAGATGTTCTGGGGTGATGCCGGACTCGCTCTGGCCTTACCGAGTCCTGGACTGGGAGGCGCGGCTATCTTTGCCACGGGGACACCGGAGCAAATGCAGCGTTTTCTGGGTAACTATAGCGAAGGCGGGCCGAAATGGGGTGCTATGGCGATGACGGAGACTGGTTGCGGCTCTGATACCTCTGCCATCACTGCCACCGCAGTGCTCGATGGCAACGAGTGGGTGCTTAATGGTGAGAAGATATTTATAACCAGTGGTAAGAGGGCTATGCTGGATTCCGAAGGCCTGGTAGTGGTCTGGGCAACTGTGGATAAGTCAGCGGGACGTGCCGGCATGAAGTCTTTTGTGGTGCCGGCCGGTACTCCGGGGGCAAAAGTGGAAAAGAAGGAGAAAAAGCTGGGAATAAGAGCCAGCGATACCGTAACCATCGTTTTTGATAATTGCCGTATACCCTTCGAAAACATACTGGGCAGCCCTGAGGTCAGGAAGATAGACAAGACCGGGACCGCCGGCTTCAAAAAGGCAATGGCTACTTTCGATGCAACTCGACCTTTTATTGCTGCACAGGCACTTGGCGTGGGTCGTGCCGCTTTAGATTTCGTTAAGGAAACACTGGAAAAGGAAGGCATTGAAATACGTTATGGCCTGCCGCGGCATAAGCTCACTGCCCTGGAGCGAGATGTCATGGACATGGAATCCAATTACAAGGCAGCCAAGCTGTTGACACTGCGCGCCTTTTCGCTAATGAGCCAGATGCTGCCGAATAGCCTCGAGGCGTCCATGGCAAAGGCGAAAGCCGGGCTTGCTATTACCAAGATTACTCAGAAGGCAGTCGAAATTATGGGGCCACTGGGTTATTCCAGAAAGTGCCTGCTGGAAAAGTGGATGCGCGATGGCAAGATAAATGATATCTTTGAGGGTACCGGCCAGATTAATATGCTGGTGGTAGCGCGCCGAGTCCTCGATTATTCCAGAGAACAACTTAAATAATTGCTGCCGCGAGCGTTCGGAAGGAGGGTTAGTATGACGGAATCAGCTCAGCAAGCTTTGAGCATTCTGCGGGATGGTAGTCTTTTCCAGTGGTATGTCATTCCTCTGTTTGCCCTTGTGGTGTATGTGTATGCCAACGAGGTGGAGAAGCGAAACTGGAGCCTGGTGTTTGCTGGCCTGGCATTCTGGGGTATGGACTGGTTCAATGAGATTTGGAATGGCCTGGTTTTTCACTTTACCCAGTATGCACCGGTTTGGGGTGCTCCCGGGAATACAGCCTACTTGATTCTCATTGGCCTGAATATTGAGATTTGCTTTATGTTTGCAATTGCAGGTATTGCCTTCAGCAAGATGTTGCCGAAAGATAAGAAAATGAAGATGCTGGGCATTCCAAACCGGCTGCTTTTCGCCGTAGTAGGCGCTGCGTTCTGTGTCTTTGTTGAATGCCTCCTTAATGCCGTTGGTGCGCTGACATGGGAGTATCCCTGGTGGAACACCGGCGTGCCGTGGCTTATTTTCCTGGTCGGGTACCTTTACTTTTTCCTGGTTTCGTTCTGGGTGTTCGACATGGAGAGCATTAAGAAGAAGGCGATAACGGTGGGGGCTATACTCGGATTTGACATCATCTGCCTGGTGGTTTTCATGGGCATATTGCAGTGGATTTAGTTCGGACGGTGTTGTTGTGGCATGAAGGTAGTCTATCATCCCCGCTATACTGAGACTTATGCTTCTGACCCCGCCGCCAGCCCGGGCAGGATTGAGGTGATTCTCAGGGAGCTTGAGAAAGACTATGACTTCATTAAGCCTCAAGTTGCTACAGATGACGATTTACGGCTGGTTCACACCCGAAATCACGTCGAATCAGTCAAAATAGATAAACATCTTTATGAAGTAGCTTGTTTGGCGGCTGGCGGAGCCATTAAGGCTGCCCGGATAGCCTTGGAGGGCGAAGCCAGTTTTGGCTTGCTCAGACCACCTGGACATCATGCCAGCCCCGACCATTGCTGGGGGTTCTGCTATTTCAATAACATCGTCGTAGCTTTAGCCAGACTTCAGAGTGAGAAATTGATAGAAAATGCCCTGATTCTGGATTTCGACCTGCATTTTGGAGATGGCACCAACAACTTTTTTAGTGGAAGTGGGACCGAGTACTTCCAGCCAGTTGGCCGTGATGGGCAGAGTTTTGTTGAAGAGATAATTAATAAGTTCCAGCAGAAAAGGGGCTATTCCATGCTTGCTGTTTCGGCTGGCTTTGACCGCCATGTTGAAGACTGGGGTGGACAACTTACAACAGATGATTACCGGACAATCGGTAAGTTAGTTAAAGAAGCCGCTGAGAGGAATTGTGAGGGCAGAAGGTTTGCTGTTCTGGAAGGTGGCTATAACCACAATGTCCTGGGCAGGAACGTTAAAGCCTTCTTGGAAGGATTGGCTTAAGCAAGAATTCTAGGGTGGGCATTTGGCGCAGAACGACCGGAACAGCGTCGTGCTCAGGTAGCGGTCTCCGCGGTCAGGCAATATAACCACAATTGTGCCGGAATTCATCTCCTTGGCTATGTGTAGAGCTCCAGCTACCGCGGCTCCGCTTGACATGCCGACGAAGAGACCTTCTTTGACAGCCAGCAGCCTGGTTGTTGCAAATGCCTCTTCGTCTTCGATGACTACCTTTTCATCTAATATATCCTGGCGATAGATCTTGGGAACTATTGATTCCTTCATGTTTTTCAGTCCCTGTATGGTGTGTCCCTCTGTAGGCTCTATGGCGACTATTTGCACGCTGGGTTTTTTCTCTTTTAGATATTTCCCGGTACCCATCAGCGTTCCCGTTGTCCCCATGCCAGCAACGAATATGTTGACTTCCCCTGCGGTTTGAGACATAATCTCTGGTCCGGTTGTTTCATAATGGGCTGAGACGTTGCTGTCATTATCGAATTGATTGGGCATATAGTATTTCTCTATTTCTTCGGTGGCAAGTTGCCTCGCCCGCGAGATAGCGCCATCTGTGCCTTCTGCTGCCGGCGTGAGTATAACTTCGGCACCGAGTGCGGTGAGAGTGCGTTGTCTCTCCGTGCTGACGCATTCCGGCATAAACAGTTTGACGCGGTAGCCTCTGGCAGCTCCTATCATAGCCAGGGCAATTCCCATGTTCCCCGAAGTCGGCTCAACAATTGTCTTGTCCCTGGTAAGTTTACCGGATTCCTCAGCCTTGATTATCATGTAGTAGGCAGGTCGGTCTTTAACCGAACCTCCGGGGTTACTGCCCTCGAGTTTTCCCAGGATTTTTACCCTCGGATTTCCATTCAGGTTATTTAGCTCTACCAGTGGAGTATTGCCGATAGCGTCGAATATGCTGAATTTCCCGTTTTCCATATCCTTTATAACGTCTCCAGAAGTTTTGCCTTTAATTAAACAAACTCAGCTTAAGTATAAACTTGCAACTGGAGTAGTCTACGATAACCAGCTTTCTAAATCAAGTTTTGCGCTATTGACAACGCTGCGGATTAGGTTTAAATTAAAGCCACCATTTTTAGTCAGCGATAGCCTGTGGCTGGGGTGAAAAAATTCAAGGAGATTGCGGAGATGGAAGATTATGAAAAACTGGGTGTCTTTTATCTGGGTCGACCTTATGACCTGGGAACAAAGAGTGCAAAGGAAGGGCTTATTCTTTACGATTCTAAAGACCTGGTGACACACGGGGTATGTGTTGGCATGACAGGTAGTGGTAAAACGGGTCTATGTATTGGACTCCTGGAAGAAGCTGTCATTGATGGTATACCTGCAATTGTTATTGACCCCAAAGGTGATATGCCTAATCTTCTTCTGACGTTCCCTGAGTTGAGGACGGAAGATTTTGTTCCCTGGATAAATGAGGACGATGCTCGCAAGAAGGGACTTTCCGCAGAGGAATATGCCAAGAAGCAAGCTGATATGTGGAAGAATGGGCTGGCAAGCTGGGGACAGACATGCGAGAGAATCAGCCGCCTGCGTCAATCTGCGGATTTTGTCATATATACTCCGGGCAGTAGTGCTGGCGTTCCAATTTCCATATTGAAGTCATTTGCGGCACCTCCAGCTGCTATCCTCGATGATACCGAGCTTCTGGGAGAAAGAATTAGCTCCACAGCTACCAGCTTGCTTGGTCTTATGGGTAAGGAAGCCGACCCAATCCGAAGTAGAGAACATATTTTAATTTCCACAATACTGGATGCAGCCTGGAAACAAGGTCGAGACCTGGACCTGGCTTCGCTCATCCAGCATATACAGACGCCTCCTGTAGCCAAGATAGGGGTTATGGATATTGAATCCTTCTATCCTTCCAAAGATCGGTTTGACCTGGCCCTTTCACTCAATAATCTATTGGCAGCGCCGGGGTTCAGTGCCTGGCTGGAAGGAGAGCCGCTGGACATAAACGGAATATTATATACCCCTGATGGGAAGCCAAGAGTCTCCATATTCTCAATAGCCCATCTCAGCGACGCTGAACGCATGTTCTTTGTCTCGCTACTGCTCAACCAGATACTGGGCTGGACGCGAATGCAATCCGGTACCAACAGCCTGCGAGCTATAGTCTATATGGACGAGATTTTTGGTTACTTTCCACCGGTAGCTAATCCTCCATCAAAAGCGCCTCTTCTTACCTTGCTTAAGCAGGCACGCGCCTTTGGGGTTGGCATTTTGCTGGCTACACAGAATCCGGTAGACCTGGATTATAAGGGCCTGGCTAATACAGGCACCTGGTTCATTGGTCGATTACAAACAGAGCGTGACAAGATGAGAGTCTTAGAAGGTCTGGAAGGTGTTGCTGCGAGCGCCGGTGCTAAATTTGACAGGCAGAAGATGGAACAGACATTAGCCGGACTCGGCAGCCGTATTTTCTTACTTAACAATGTACATGAAGATGCTCCAGAGATTTTTGAGACCAGATGGGTCATGTCGTATCTCAGGGGTCCAATGACACGTATCCAGATAAAAGCCCTAATGGACCCACGGAAGGCTGCTGGAGTGAGTGCTGGGTATGCATCGGCCACTGCAGCCCCGGTTGCTCCGACTCATGCACCTTCTTATCAGGCTGCGCCTGTAGCAGCGAGCAGTGTTGGCAAAGGAACTGAACGTCCTCTGCTTCCGCCAGACATTTCTCAGTATTTCGTGCCCATACGTAGCAGTCAACCGGTAGGGCATACCTTAGTTTATAACCCCATGTTGCTCGGGGCGGCACAGATTCATTTTGCCGACATAAAGACTGAGGTGGATGTTATCCGTGAAGCTGCGTTCATCACACAGGTAATAGAAGACCCTATCGCGGTGAACTGGAACAATTCAAAAGAAGTCACTTTTAGTATATCTGATCTGGAGAAGTCACCTACTGAGTCAGCCAGTTACTCTCAGTTACCTGGAGCAGCAGGCAATGCCAAAAGCTACGGTGTCTGGAATAAAGATTTTGCCGACTGGTTATATAGAAGCCAGAAACTTGAATTACTTAAAAGCCCGACTCTCAAGCAGTTCTCCACGCTGGGTGAATCTGAACGTGATTTTCGAATCCGGTTACAGCACAGCGCTCATGAGCACCGAGATGAGGCAACTGAGAAGCTTCGGCAGAAATATGCCTCGAAGATGACAACTTTGGAGGGGCAAGTTATGCGTGCTCAACAAACGGTGGAGCGGCAGCAAGAGCAAGCAAAGCAGCAAAAAATGCAGACGGCTATATCAGTAGGCACTACGCTGCTGGGTGCCTTTGTGGGCAGGAAAGCAGTTAGCTATTCAACTTTGGGTCGAGCCACGACAGCAGCGCGAGGTGCCAGCCGTATCATGAATGAAGCTCAAGATGTAAAGCGCGCTCAGGAAACACTATCGACATATCAGCAAAGGCTTCAGGAGCTTGACGCTGCGTTTAAAGCCGAGACTGAGGCGCTGGCAGCAAAGATTGATCCGCTTACTGAAGAACTGGAGAAAGTTAGTGTGAGACCGGCAAAGAAGGATATATCAGTGCGCCTGACTGTGCTGGTCTGGTTGCCCAACTGGCAAAGTGCGGATGGTAAATTGCTGCCGGCATGGGAGTAAATAATTTAGGGCTTGACAGCAAAAGAGCTCATGTTACAATTGTCAAACCCTAGGGGAAAGGAATAAACCAGAGGAGATGGTATGAATATGAAAAAATATGTGGCTGAGTTAGTGGGAACCTTCGCATTGGTTTTTGTGGGATGTGGTAGTGCGGTTATTGCCGGGGAATACGTTGGAGTTCTTGGCATAGCATTTGCCTTTGGCTTGACGGTTCTTGCCATGGTATATGCTATAGGCAGTATTTCAGGGTGCCATATTAATCCGGCGATTAGCGTTGCTATGCTCACTGCTGGAAAGATGCAGTGGAAAGATACGGTTTTTTACATTATCGCTCAATGCATTGGTGCCATTATCGCCGCCGGCATTCTCCTGATAATTGCGAAAGGTATGCCTGACTACTTACTGTCGGTAAATGGGCTGGGTCAGAATGGCTTTGGAGCTAATTCTCCCGCAGGATATTCGCTGGCAGCATGCTTTCTGGCAGAGATTGTATTTACTGCCTTGTTCCTGTTTGTAATCTTTGGCTCTACCAGTAAGGATGCGCCCAAGGGATTTGCTGGTCTTTCTATCGGTCTGTCGCTAGTGCTAATACACATCGTGTGCATCCCCATAACCGGCACATCGGTCAACCCGGCACGAAGCTTGGGGCCTGCTGTTTTTGTTGGTGGTGAGGCGCTAGCTCAATTATGGCTTTTCTGGGTGGCTCCCATAATAGGCGGTATTATAGCGGCTGTACTCTGGAAATACGTTTTTGAGAAAGAATAGGCTGAGTCGTGTTTCCAGAAATGGTCAGCTTACTCTGTTACTTCAAACTTGCCTTCTAGCACTATATCTTTGGAAGAGCGTCCTATCATCACTTTGAAAATGCCCGGCTCGATGGTGAACTTCATGTCTTTGTCATAGAAGCCGAGAGCCTCTGTTGGCAGTTCGAATTCCACCTTCTTGGTTTCGCTAGGTTCCAGGGCGATGCGCTTGAAACCTCTCAATTCTTTGACCGGCCTAGTAATTTTGGCAAATACGTCGTTGATGTAGAGCTGGACTACTTCTTCGCCGGCTTTGCTTCCGGTGTTCTTGATGTCAACCTTTACGGAGGTTTTGCCGGTCAGAGCGACCCGTTTCGGCTCTATTCTGAGGTTGGTGAAGTTGAATGTGGTATAGCTGAGTCCATAGCCGAATTCAAATGCCGGGCTGGTGCTGGCATCGACATAGTCTCCCCAGAATTGGGACCTGCCTGCCGAGGGCTTGTGCCCGTAATACACCGGTATCTGACCTACATTTGCCGGGAATGATATGGGTAGTTTGCCTCCCGGGTTGTAGTCGCCAAAAAGAACATCGGCGACGGCGTTGCCGCCCTCCTCCCCGGGAAGCCAGGCTTCGATGATAGCCGGTATCTTCTCTACAATCCAACCCAGTACGAGCGGTCTGCCGTCTACAAGAATGAGTATGACAGGAGTTCCCGTCTCATGAATAGCTCTAACGAGTTCATCCTGAACACCCGGAAGACGGATTTCGACGCTGTCTCTCATTTCCCCGCAGGTACAATCTGGTGTTAAGCCTGATTTTCCTCCCACTACCACGATGGCTGCGTCGGCTGCCTTTGCGGCTTTAACTGCTTCAGGGAAACCATCTCTGGACATGCTATTGTATTCGCAGCCAGCCGCATACATTATCTTTGTGCCCTTACTGGCCCTGGCTTTAATCCCCTCTAGTATGGTTACTACAGGGACAGTAACGTGGTCTGCGCGCTCGTCCGGAGCCGGCAATTGGGCGCCTGTTGCTTCTGCTGCCATTATTGTTATCTCAATGTGGGCAGGGTAAGTATAGTCACCCAGGAGATTCCTCTGGACATCCGCGTTCGGACCTATTATGGCGATAGTCTTAATATTCTTATTTAGCGGCAGGATATTGTCCTTGTTTTTCAGCAGGACTATTGACTTCCGGGCGGCCTCGAGGGCGAGTTTACGGTGCTCCGGCAGGTCAAAGACCTCTGCTGCCTCTTTTGACTTGACATAAGGATTATCAAATAGGCCCAACTTGAACTTAAGCCTTAGTATCCTGGAAACAGCACGGTCAAGCAATGTATTTGACACCGCGCCTTTCTCGACTTGTTCTTTTAGGGGTTGAGCGTAGCAGTCATGCCTGGGAAGCTCGATATCGATGCCGGCTGTAAGAGCTAGCCTGGCCGCATTTGCCTTATCAGGAGCTATACGGTGATAGCTCTGCAAATTTTCAACAGCATAGTAGTCGGAAACAACAATCCCTTCGAACCCCCATTCCTTGCGCAAGATGTTCGTAAGCAGTTCTGTGGAAGCACCACAGGGGATTCCATCTATTTCGTGATATGCATTCATTACAGATAAAGCCCCGCCTTCTTTAATGGCTTCTTTGAATGGATACAGGTAAACTTCCCTGAGCAGTCTTGGTGGTATGTGGGCTGGTGCCCAGTTCAGTCCACCTTCCGGTAATCCGTAGCCGACGAAATGTTTCAAAGTGGCTACAACACCATTTTGCAAATCATCACCCTGAAGACCTTTTACGTAGGCTATTCCCATCTTTGCTATAAGATAAGGGTCTTCTCCGAAGGTTTCTTCAAGTCTTCCCCATCTTGGGTCTCTAACTACGTCTAAAACGGGCGAAAGCCCCTGGCGCACGCCCACAGCCATCATCTGTGTCTTTGCTACCCGGGTCATCTTGTTCACCAGCTCTGGTTCCCATGTGCTGGCCATACCGATAATCTGAGGAAAGATTGTGGCGGTTTTAGCCATGAAGCCATTTAGGCATTCCTCGTGAACTAGGGCTGGTATGCCCAGCCTGGTGTTTTCTGTCAAGAATTTCTGAATATAATTTATTAGCTCCGCCATATCATTAGGAGGTAGACCGGTGGATACTCCGGGTCTGCATATCTGCCCGATGCCATTTTTTATCAGCGATTCTGCCATTTTTGGGGAGAATTTCCCGGCTTCAATTACTTCGTAGCTCCAGATGCCACCAATCTGCGCTATCTTCTCATCGAGCGTCATCCCGGAAATGAGGTCTTTGGTTCTGACATCCATTGGCTGTGAGGGGTCTTTATAAATTTCCATTGCTACATCCCTGGATTTGCTGGTGTCACTTTTTATATTATAGGTATTTACCTTAATTTTACAAGAGGAACTGAAGTGCAGCTTTTAAGAATATAAACCTTTCGCCCGTCTTTACCGTTTAGTATTTTGGGAGTGTACATTGCCGTACGTTTACAGCCTGCCAATGAAGAACTGTGTCCTCATGTATTAGAACATGAGTCGAAGTCTACTTTTGACATGTTTTGAGGTGTGGCTTCCAGGGGGCACAAATTTTGCGTGAACAGAACCTTGAAGGGTTATTGAAGGTGCTTAACGGAACTGTTGAGGCTATAGCCGCCTTATACGAAAAGAGAGACCCATATACTGCCGGGCACCAGCGCAGGGTAGCGCAGCTCGCATGTGCCATTGCCAGGGAGATGGGCCTTCCCGCAAAGCAGGTTTATGGCATCCACATAATAGGTGTAGTCCATGATATCGGGAAAATAGCTGTTCCCGGGGATATTCTCAGCAAGCCGGGCAAATTGACCACCGAAGAATTAGGCATTATTAAGACTCATCCTCAGGTGGCTTATGATGTATTGAAAAACATAGAGTTCCCCTGGCCAGTAGCTGAAACTATACTTCAGCACCATGAGAGGTTAGATGGCTCCGGTTATCCTGGTGGCATTTCCGGTGAAGATATAATTTTGGAAGCCAGGATTTTGTGTGTAGCTGACGTTGTTGA
>CAZUEB010000017.1:0-16321 GCA_964619115.1 uncultured Dehalococcoidales bacterium | reverse complement strand
TTGCAAACTTTTGCAAGCAGTTGGTGGGGCTTACTGGACGGAAAGAAGAACTTTTAGCTTTTCTTTTAGCGTTTTTAAGTGACTATCACCATCGTGTTCAGATTCTGACTGTCCTAGGCACCAGCAACTATGAAGGGTCTGGAATTAAAATTCCTGCCCCTTTTTGTCCTGCCTACTGATACTTTGGGGACACGGTTCCATATATCATGACGAATATTCAGCCGTCGTGGTTACAACAGCACGATTATGTTGATACTTGAACAGGGGCTGTGTTACGTATTGTGACCATTACGCTTGAAGCTTTGAAAATCAGGAACTATGTGCTCCGATAGCTTATTGGAATCAGACGATGGGTGCCACCAGAGAAGAGCAGACCGCATACCGTCTGGCCATACAAGTGAATCGTCCGAGGGAATCAATCTTCTATAGAGCGTATCTTTAATGAGTTTATCATAGTTAGTAGATGATTCGAGATGAAGGTGCCGTTTGGCTCTGGCAAAAGCGTCTTTAAAAGTGGTGTTTACCCACCGGTAGATATTATTCTCCACCAGCAAGTTCGCGTAGATGCCCAGAGAATAAAGGGCATTATAGGCAATAATTGCATTTGGACTATCATGATAGCGTCCATGAATAGAGTGTGATAGCTCACCTATTATGCCGTCGGCCGGTGGGAAACGTATAGCTAAGTAGCATCCCTTTTTAGCAGACTGCTCCATCTTGCGGATAAAAGAGGAGAAATCAACGATGGAATACATCGCATGGGCACAAACGACGAAATCATGAGGTTCAACCACAGCTTCTTCCCAGGTACTCTGTATTGTTCGGACATTGTTTAGCCCATCTGCCTTAAGATTTTCGCGAAGTACTTTCTGCATAGCGTCTGATGGTTCAACAGCGGTAACCCCTTGAGCTATTTTGGCCATAGGAATAGTCCAACGCCCGTTGCCAGCTCCGATATCGAGAACCGTAGCACAACTATCTATTTCTTTCAGAAGGAAGTTAAGAAGAGGGTCAGGTCGCTCTCTCCTATTCTTGACATGCTCTATGTACCTTTTTGTGGGCTCGCCATTTGTGGCATAGGGATCAGATATAGCTAATTCTCTCCACAGCTCAAGCCAATCAGTCTCCACTGAGATAGACAATCTTGTCACCTCCCTGTTCTATAGATAGCGCTATAGCTCTCTTTGATTCTACTATCTGCAACCGCCTACCTATCCATTTTCTCGAAGCTCGATTTTGATTGTCGTCCATTATTTACAGAACATCTAACTCCTTAACGACAATCAATCTGATATGATAGTTATATGCTCCGGCGGAAGGTACAAATAATACTTCTGGCCATTTGACAGTAATTGTGCATCTGATTTCGGGAAGATAGTTTCGAGATAATAACGTCCACCAGAAACAGTATCTAAACAAAAATAGCAGTTGATTGTGGCAATAGATTCCACCACGCTGTCCAGCGGGCTCAAAAGTATGTTTTGGCCGGGACCTTGAGCAATTCGTATATACTCTGGCCGTACACCGATGGTAACTGCCTGGTTAACTAACATGTTTCTATGATCATTTGCAACCACTTTAAGATTTATTCCTAAATCTGGCACCATTACCCAAACACTCGAATCTCTAATTTCAGCGATGATTCCATCCATGAAGTTTGTACATCTGGTTATCCTGGCTACTTGCTTATTCACAGGGCTTGAGATGACCTTTTGCTTCTGATCAAATTGAACAACTTTACCTGATTCGTAAATTGCCAGTGCTGAGCATAGTCGGTATGCTTCAGCTAAATCGTGGGTCACCAGAATAATATTCCCACTATAAAACTGTTGTAGTTTCATGACCTCCAATTCCAACTGTTTTTTGACCATAGAGTCCAGAGCGGAAAACGGCTCGTCCAGCAGCAAAACTTCAGGCTCGGTTGCCAAAGCACGCGCAATAGCTACCCGTTGCTGCTGTCCTGCAGACAACTGTCTTGGGTAGCGATTTTGCAGTCCTTCCAATTTCATTTTATCGATTAAGGTTTGCACACGCTCAAATATTTCTTGCCGTTGGCAGTTTCGCATGCCATAGGCAATGTTCTCAATAGTTGAAAGATGCGGGAATAAGGCGTAATTTTGAAAAACAAATCCTACCTTACGAGCTTGAGCCTGTAGACTGACTTGCTCAGATGAATCAAATAATACCTTATTATTTAGTTTTATCAGCCCTTGGTCGGGGCGGAGAAGGCCGGCAATGCACTGTAGTGTCATGGTCTTTCCCGAACCTGATGGTCCTAGTATACCAAGCATTTCCCCATCGACTGAAAAGGTGACGTCTAAATTGAACCCTGGTACTTTTCTCTTTATATTGACTTCAAGCAAAACACACCTCTCGGATTAATCATAACCTTCTTGTTTTCCTGTAGCATTCGACGTTGCATCCCAGGATGTCCTTGATTTGCTTCGAATTTGTTTCCCGGGTTTCTTAAAGTAAGCCAGAGCAGCTAAGGAAGCAAAAGCAATGAAAAGCACTATAGCCGTTAAATACAAGGCCTGACTCATATCGCCAGCCTGGATTGCAAAATATATAGCGACAGGGATAGTTGTTGTCTTACCAGCGATATTACCGGCAAGCATCAGGGTGGCACCAAATTCTCCAAGCGAACGGGCAAAACAGAGAATGCTTCCTGCAACTACCCCCGGCCATGCCAGGGGAAGTGTAATTGTTCGTAACACCTTCCACTCACTAGCGCCGAGGGTCCGGGCAGCGTCTTCAATGTTACTATCGACTTGTTCGAAAGCCCCCTTAGTGGTCATGTACATCAGTGGAAATGCCATCACAGTGGCTGAAATCACAGTGGCTGGCCATGAAAAAACCACGGTCATGCCGAGTGGCGAAAGTAGTTGTCCAATCGGACCGTGCTTGCCAAACAGTAGCAGCAGCCCGAGACCTACCACCGTCGGCGGTAACACTAGGGGTAGAATGAAGGCGCCGTCTATCAGAGCCTTTAGCTTCCCGGAGTATCTAGATATCCAGCGTGCTGCCGCAATCCCCAGAACAAAGGTGATTGCCGTGGTAAGGAGCACAGTCTTGAGAGAAATCCACAATGGCGACAGATATTCAATCATAAAATGACATAACCATCGAAAGTTTTATTTAATAGCCATACTGAAGCCATATTTTTCAAAGATCAATTTTGCTTGATCACTAAAGAGAAAGTCTTCGTAAACTTTGGCGACGCCGGCGTTCTTGCTGGCTTTTATAACAGCCACCGGATAAACAACCTTGGAGTTGACTTCAGCAGGAGCATGGCCGACCACCTTAACTTTGTCAGATGTTAGCGCATCTGTCGAATAGAGAACACCAGCATCGACATTGCCGCTTTCCACATAGGTCAATATTTGACGTACATCAGTACAGAGAACAATTTTTGGCTGTATTTGGGTTGCAATACCGAGTTGCTCAAGAGCTTGCTGGGCATATGTACCCGCGGGCACGAATTTTGGGTCACCCATAGCTATTTTACTGACCTCTTCGCTGAGCAAAACTATAAAGCCACTAAATTCAATTTTGCTATCATTGAGTACAATCAGAACAACATTATTATTCAGCAGATTCTTGCGTGTTTCATCCAGGATTAGCTGGTCTTTTTGAAGGTTATCCATCTGCATGGCAGCCGCTGAGATAAAGACGTCAACCGGGGCACCATTCTGGATCTGTTGTTGAATGGTCCCGGACGAGGCGAAATTCGTCGTGATTGTCACATCTGGCTCCTGTGTAGTGTATAAGGCGTTTATCTCTTTTAGGGCATCGGTAAGGCTGGCGGCAGCGGATACATTTAACGTGATTGCCTCCTTAGAAGTACATCCAGGCAAACCAGCGAACAGTGCTGTAATCAGCAACAGGACAATTATCGATAGCACGAGTATCTTTTTCATTTATTCCTCCTAATATTATTATGTGTTATGATGTTCGGTTTTCATGACTTTCGGCATAGTATTCACTTACAAAAAGGGCAAAGAGGATAAGTACATTGGGCGCATTTCTGGCAGAGACCGCCATGCCCGATTTTGCGTGTCTCCTGAAACGTAAGCTCCTCTCCGGTCAGAATGATAGGGAACAGCTTATCAAATGCCGTTGTGGGTGCATACAGGGCACAGGCAGGGATGCCAAGTATATGAACACCTCCCAATTTCGCGTATAAGGACATCGCACCAGGCAGAACCGGCACACCATAAAAGCGCACTTGTGCTCCAGATTTGCGGATACCTTCCGGCGTGGCATCATCCGGGTCAACCGACATTCCGCTAGAGCAGAGAATTACCTCACTGCCCTTCTCCTTGAAAGTCAGAATCGTGCGTGCAATTACATCGGGGTCGTCAGGGACAAGCGCATAATTGTTAACGGTGCAACCGAGCGTATGGACTTTCTTGCTTAGAATCGGGGAAAATTTGTCCTGTATTTGTCCTTTGAACACCTCATTGCCAATAACAACAAGGCCGATTTCTTTTAGCTTGACTGGAGCTAATCTAATAACCGGCTGGTTCTTCATAGCGATTTGTTCCGTTTTACTTAAACTTTCTTCAGCGATAAATAGATGGATGATGCGCATGCCAGCCACAGTCATACCTTCTTTGCAGGCAGTGTTGTTGTGTATTGTGGCGATTATGATTTCACCGAGCGAGTTTATTTCATCAAGAGCAGCCACATTTATCTTGATAACACCAGCGAATGCTGTCATCAAGTCGACTCGGCCTTCACTCGGTTTCGAGTTTGTTAAACCCGGCCACATCACAGCTTCGGCTATTCTGATAGCAGCTTCTTCCTCATGTACGTGACCTTCATCGAGATGCAAGATAAAGACGTGCTCTTTGCCTATGCGTAGAAACTCGTGTATATCCTCTTCTCTAATAACATGACCGCGTCGGAAGGCTGGTCCCTTAAAACTGCCCGGTAACACTCTGGTTATATCATGGGCAAGGGCCATTCCTACTGCATCTTCAACTCTGACCTTATGAATCATTCTTCTCCTTATTTGTTCACACACCAAGACAAGGTCCGTGAACCGATAGAACAAATCGTCTCGCACCCAGCACTATTGTTAGGCAAAGAGCTTAGGGATAGCAAAAATAGCGGCTATGCTATTGAGGTATAGAACTACTTCTCGTCACCAAAGAAAGCTCTTTTTACGGGGTGGAAAATGTTAAATGGGCGGCAAGACACTCCTCAGGCGGAATGTCTTCTATATCATGATGTATCACTCATATTCTCTCTCCTTTCCGACGGGAGGTACAAGCATTTCTACTTGTGCCCTTGGGACTTATACAAGTCCCTCGGCTGCCACACCATATCTAGCGACTTAGGTGTACAGCTCGAAGAGTTGCTAAATACTCACTACCTTATCATGAGATTCTAACTATCCGTTGACTTCTCTATTTTTACTGCGCTCACCTTGAATTCAGGCGCTTTGGCTATTGGATCCAACGCGTTATTGGTCAGTATGTTTGTGGGGCTTTCGGCAAAATGGAAATCCATATAGACTACACCCGTGGGTACGGTTCGTGTGATTCTAGCACGGGTTAGTTTTTCGCCACGGCGGGAAAGGATTTTAACTTTTTCTCCGTCATTTATTTTTAAAGCAGAGGCGTCACGAGGATTAATCTTCATGAAATCCTCCGATTCGATAACGTTTAGACCGGTTATCTTTCGAGTCATCGTACCTGTATGATAGTGATACAGGCTTCGTCCTGTAGTAAGAATAAAAGGATATTCCGCATCTAGGGATTCTGCAGGTGGTCGGTATCTTACCGGTTTGAATTTGCCAAGACCACAGGTAAAACGGCTCATGTGCAGTATTTGAGTTCCTGGATGATCATGGATCGGGCATGGCCATTGTAAACCGCAACTATCAAGCCGTTGGTAGGAAATGCCTCCGTAGCTTGGAGCAACTTTGGCTATTTCAGCCATTATCTCAGCCGGTCTGGAATAATCAAAACCTTTGGCTCCCATTAATTTTGCAATCTGGCACATTATTGACCAATTAGGTTTAGAGTTCCCCACAGGCTCGATAATTTTTCTTACGCGTTGGACTCGGCGTTCTGTATTAGTAAAAGTACCGTCTTCTTCAGCAAAACTTGCCGCGGGGAGAACCACATGAGCCAGTTGAGCTGTCTCCGTAAGAAAAATATCCTCGACAATTAGAAACTCGATTTCCTTTAATGCCGCTATTACATGCGTAATATCAGGCTCACTTAATACAGGATTTTCTCCTATAATATAAAGAGCCTTCAGTTTCCTTTCATCTGGCAGATTTAGCATTTCTGTCATGGCTAAGCCGGGTATCGGACTGAGTCTTTCTGCCCACAATAATTCAAACTTCTTTTGTAAGTTGGGATCATTTACTTGTTGATAACCGGTGTAAGTATTGGGAAGGCACCCCATGTCACAGGCACCCTGCACATTGTTCTGACCGCGGAGAGGATTAACTCCTGTAGACGGCTTACCTATATTTCCTGTTAGCATAGCAAGATTGGCGATGGCAAGAACATTATCCGTACCATGTGTGTGTTCAGTTATGCCCAGACAATAAATAATGGAGGCAGGCTGAATACTAGCATAGGTACGTGCTACTTCAACAATGTCATCAGGGGCTATTCCAGTAATTGAAGATACATAATTTAGTGAGTAACCTTTTAGGGATTCTTTAAACTCATTGAAATTTTCACAGCATGAATTAACAAATTTTATATCCGCAAGATCTTCATCTATAATGACCTTTGCTATACCATTAAGAAGTGCTACATCGGTGCCTATATTAAGTTGTAGCCATCTGTAGGAGTTATTAACAAGGGAGATCTCCATGGGATTTATAACTATAAGCTTAGCCCCGTTCTCAACAGCTCTCATTATTTCAAGAGAGATGACAGGGTGGGCTGATGTAGTATTACTGCCTATTAGCAGTATACATTTGGAACCTTGAATTTCACCAATGGAATTAGTCATGGCGCCGCTCCCGAAGCTGGCGGCCAGACCGGCCACCGTAGGAGAATGTCAGACGCGTGCGCAATGGTCTATGTTATTGGTGTGCATTACAACGCGGGTAAATTTTTGCGCAATGTAGTTATCTTCATTTGTAGCTCTGGCAGAAGAAATGCAGGCAAATTGATCTCCTCTATAACCATCAAGTTTATTCGCTACTAGTTGCAATGCCTCATCCCAACTAGCTTCAACGAGTTTGCCGCCTTTCCTAATCAGGGGTGTCTTGAGACGATCAGGGCTGTTTACAAATTCGGCGATGCCGAATCGTCCTTTAACACAGGCCTGTCCATGATTTGGAGCTATATCAGCAGGAGCAACGACCCGTATTATTTTATTATCTTTAGTTTCAATATCTAGCTGGCAGCCTACTCCGCAGTAGGGACAGGTTGTTCTAACTACCTTTTCACCGGGTCCTGCCCGTTTGTTGGCACGTTCCATCAGGGCACCGGTCGGACAAATATCTACACATGCCCCACATGACTGGCAGCCCGAATCCAAAATCGGTCTATTGAAAGCCGTACCTGGCAACGTCTGGCTACCACGATATGTCCACGCTATCGCACCAACCCCGCGTATTTCTTGGCATACCCTGACGCACCTGCCACAAAGAATGCATAAATTATAATCTCTATCAAAGAAAGGAGAATCAGTCAGTATTGGGAGATTGCGCCCTTGACTGGTTATTGTGAAATCTTGAAGACCTATATGTGCAGCTACGCTCTGCAATTCACAACGCTGATTCTTGGCACATGTGAGGCAAGCCATGGGATGTTCAGCTACAATCAACTCAAATATACCTTTTCTTAGCTCCTGAAGCTGTTCTGTATTGGTTCTGACGATCATTCCCTCCAGTACAGGGGTAGTGCATGAACTGTGAAACCCACGAAGTCCTTCAATTTCAACAATACACAGTCGACATCCACCATAAGGTTTCAAGCTGTGATGATAGCAAAGTGTAGGAATATAAATCCCTGCTTCCCGTGCTGCTTCAAGAACAGTAGCTCCACTATCTACGCTAACTTGCTTGCCGTCAATGAGAAGTGAAATCTTGTTGTTCTGTTCGTTTTCTACCATCGATTCAACTGCCCAACAATAATTGTAGTATTTTGTAATACTATAATATTAGCGTCTCAAGCAGTAAATAGAACTGACGCTGTGCGATCTTCTTCATAAAGGCATCTCCAAATTTTCTTACAAGTTAATTTTTCCTCAGGTAGCATCCATACTCTAAATCACCTGCTACTCGCCAATCATTGGTGTAAACAGTCATTTCCTTTCCTCTGACAAAGCCGATAAGAGTCACCCCTAAATCATTGGCTAACCTTATACCTAAGTCGGTAGTCGCACCTACAGAGATTAATATGGGTACATTTCCCTTAGCCACTTTGAGTATCATCTCTGAGGGGGTTCTTCCGCTCGTGATTATTACTCGGCCTTCTGTTGGTATTCCTTCCAGGATACACTCACCGAAGACTTTATCAATGGCATTATACCTGCCTAGGTCATCGCTGAAAACCAGTATACTTTTAGTATCGGTCAAAGCGGCACCATGAACACCACCGGTTTCCTTGAATAACATGGAATGCTGATTGAACTCATCTACCAGGGAGAAGATTTCGTTAGCTGATATTCTCGCTTGAGATTCTACCTTTGTCAGGTGACGAGTATCAGCGGCGCTATAAAAGGCAGCGCCTCTTCCACATGCTGAAGTTATCAACCGCTTAAATAAAAGCTCATTAGCAAACTCTGTGCCTTTATTTCTTGCTATTCGAACAACACCCCGCTGTTCATCGACTGTTATCTTCTTGATTTCTTCCTTGCCGTTGATAAATCCCGCAGTAAATAGAAATCCAATAGCCAAGTACTCTAGATTTGTAGGAGAGCAAAGCAAAGTCACTAATTCCTGATTATCTAAGATAACAGTGAGCGGGAATTCACTTACAACTATACTATCGACCTCGTTCTTGCCATGCTCAGTTACTCGAAATACAGAGAATTCCTTCGTTTTAGTAGTCAATCCTTCAGCTCCTGGATGGCAAGAAGGCATCATATGGAGATTCCCCCTGACACCCGAGGCAAATCGCGCCATCCCTAATTGGATAAGCTTCACCGCATACGCTGCAGAGACCGATAGTGCCCTTAGAGCGTTTGGTCAAATACGAAGATTTCACCTGCACAGCATGAATGGTGTATATATCTTGTCCCGCATCCCAAATCTGTTTCTGTAGTCGATCTGTATCTTGCCCGTGTTTGGGCTTGAGCTTCAGGAGCCAAGCTTGAATTTCATCATAATCCTGCAGTTTTTTTGGGTCGAGATAGACACGTACGCCATTGCCATTGTGCTTATCGTATAAGCTTACGGCATAACGTCCCAGATTGATTATTTTAAGCCAGCCATTCCCAACAGTACATGGAGTTAGAAGTTGAACCGAATCTGGTAAACAGGAGTGTGTTTCGCAAATAACGTCGTACAGGACTGATTTCGGCATTTGTTTCATGGCTAAGTCGACCATTATACCACCGACAATCACTCCGGGAGCTGCATAGCTATGAAAGGAAATAACACGGTTGAGGAATTCTTCCCTGGTGTATGGGCCTACCCGCTCGACGGGAGATATTCCACACGCAAGATCATTTTTGATGTCCACCATTTTATCCTTTGGTTATCGTTTACCTATTTAGACTGGAATGATACTATTAAATTGCGAACCTGCTTCGGAAGCCGGAGCTAGTTATTCGGAGGTACCATATTCCAGGCACATTCAGCTGTCGGGAGAAAGCCCCTCCGTTGCGCAATAACGTCCAAATGTACCATGCTTATAGCAGCTACATCTTCGGTTAACCCTTTTTGTTTTCTTAGGTCGATTCCAACTATGTATCTATGGCAATCAGGACAGAGCTCTATCCATTTATGTTCAGAACCATCGACGGATATGAATTCTTTGCTCTCGTTCTTTTCTCCGCAATAGGGGCAAGACATCCTGTCAAATCTCCAATCATAGCCACAAAGAGAACATCTCAACCATCGCTGACCCTCTTCACCCTTAAGGAAACTCAGTTCCGGAAATGCGCCGCATATAGGGCAATAACCTTGGTACCATGGCAAATCTCTTATAAGTGGCCGCAACTCTTCCGTTCTCTTTTCGATGAATGGTTTAAGTATTTGACTCAGTATGAACTTCAACACGATGGGGTTGAAGCCAAGCTGGTTGGCTATTCTGGTGATATCTTCTTCCCTGCCCTCCACGATAGCGCTGATGCAGTGCTTCAGGTCTATAGATCCTCTCTCGAATGCATCTTCCGATCGTAGTATCTCCAATCTAATGCTGGGAAAGGCTTTTAGCAATGGCCTCACGGTTGATTTCACATTATCCCCCCAGGAATCAACAAAGGATATGATATTCTCTTCTGTCAGCCATGGATACCCATCAGAAAGCCTGGTACAATCCGGTGGCGAGATATGGATAGCGGGGCACTCAGGAAGTTTTGCCTTGAGGACCATTCTACTGATCATGACCTCCCTAAATGCCTTCACAATTGATTTTAAGAAAGGTGTTTCCTCTTCAATACTCTCGAATGCCTTTTCCAATCTATTAATTTCGTCTGATAGAACCTCATTCATTAATAGAGCACCTCTAAATATATCTATAAGGCTGCCTTTCTTATTAGAAACAGGACACGCAATGCGATTTCTTTATTCAGCTCCCTAGGCTTTCTTAATATTGACCATAAATGCCTTGTATTCAGGTGTCATCGAATTCCCGTCTCCGACGTTGGGTGTAAGCAGGTTGATGGTGTCCCCGCAGTTTTCGGGAAAGAGCCAACCATAGTTGAAGGTCGACCCCACCAGATGAACTTGCTTGCCCCCGCATGTCAATGGTTTAAACCGCTTAGTGACTGTAGCAACGCATTTGACAGAGCCACGGATAGATTCAACAACCACCCTCTCACCATTTTCTATACCTTTTTCCGCCGCCAACTCCTCGCTCATCTCCACATAAGCTTCCGGCATCATCTCAACGAGGTAGGATTGCCATCTCGTAATTGCCCCGCTGCACCAGTGTTCGGTGCAGGAGTAGGTGGTCATGACAATCGGATATTTGGGGTCGGCATTGGCATATTTATCCATCTCCCCGGAGAAAATCTTGATGATGGGGCTATTGTGTTGAGGAGACATAAGGTTCTGTGTGAACGGGCCTTCGAGTGGCTCATAATGCTCGGGAAAAGGACCATCACCCAGTCCGGGACCGAACAGGGAAGAAACTCCATCAGGCTTCATGATGAATGGGAGCTTGCCACCGCTTTGATTCACAGGAGCACCTCCACCATCTATAACGTCACCCACCCATTTACCATCCACCCATTTGACCAGTGGCTTGGCTGGATTCCAAGGATTACCGTCAGGGTCTACTGAAGCTCGATTGTATATGACCCGTCGATTCATCGGCCACGCATAGGACCAGTTCGGGTACAGCCCGAGCCCTGTCGGGTCATCCTTGCCCCTCCTGGTCATTAGATTGGTACCATCCTTGGAAAAGGCTCCGCAGAATACCCACATTCCGCATGATGTCGTTCCATCAGACTGGAGGTTGGGGAAACCGGGAACCAACTCACCTTTTTTGTATGTCGTTGTCCCTATGGTTTTGTCTTCGAGAAAATAGCCATTTATAGACTTGGCGGTCTTAAGGGCATTCCAGTCATTACCGTCTGCATAATCCCATTTGAGGTTCAATATAGGCTCTGCAACTGTACCACCCTGACTATGGTACAACTCTTGAACCTTGGCCATAATGCGATAGAAAATATCACCCACGGGGATAGCGTCGCCAGGGGGAGACGCCGCGCGGAAATTCCATTGCATCAAACGGCCGCTGTTGCTCTGGCTTCCATCTTTCTCCACAGATGCCGCCGCAGGTAGCAGAAAGACCTCTGTCTTAATTTTACCCGGGTCCATACCCGGACCCTTCCAGAACGAGGCGGTCTCATTATCGAAGATGTTTGCATGCACCAGCCAGTCAAGGTTTTTCATTGCCAGACGAAGCTTGTTAGCGTTGGGCATACTAACGGTGGGGTCGGTGCCGGCGGTAATCCATCCTTTAACTTTTCCGTAATACATGTTGTCTATCATGTTTAAAGAAGCAGCATTTTGGGTATCATCGAGCTTGGGTAACCATGAGTATCCGAAGTCATTGGATGCGTTACCGTCTGCGCCAAACCATAACTTAAGAAGGCTTACAATATATTTAGGATAGTTCTGCCACCAGTTGATCGAATTGGCTACCTTGGTTGTAGGGGTGTTAGCTGTAAGATATTCAGCGAGCGTGGTCTGTGAAGCCTTAGGAGCTGCCAGATATCCCGGTAAGTAATGATACAGAAGCGCGAAATCGGTGGAACCCTGAACATTTGGTTCACCTCTCAAAGCATTAACCCCGCCGCCACATATACCTATATTACCCAGTAGGAGTTGGACAATGCACATAGTTCTGATATTCTGCACTGCAGTAGTATGGTGGGTTTGTCCCAGTGCATACATAATGGTTCCGGCTCTATCCCTTACACCGGTAGACGAATAGGTCTCATAAACCGTCAGCAGATCATCCTTTGGCGTTCCGGTGATATTAGAAACCATATCCAGATCGTAACGAGAATAGTGCTTTTTAAGGAGCTGGAAGACACATTGGGGGTCCTGAAGAGTGGGGTCTGTTTTAGGCGTACCGTCAGGATTCTTCTGGAATGCCCATGTGGACTTATCGTATTTTCGCCCAGCAGCATCGTAGCCCGAGAAAAGTCCATCTTTGAAATTGAATGAATCTACCACAATATAGGCAGCGTTGGTATAATTTACGACGTAGTCTCTGAAATATTTGTTGTTATCAATGATGTATTTGATCATCCCCCCAAGGAAGGCGATATCGGTGCCTGACCGCAGACGGGCATAGATATCCGCTTTGGACGACGTCCTGGTAAACCTTGGGTCAACATGGATTATCTTGGCACCTCTTTCCTTAGCTCTCATTATCCACTTAAAGGATATGGGATGATTTTCAGCGGCGTTGCTCCCCTGGATAAGGAAGACATCGCTGTTTTTTAAGTCAATCCAGTGATTGGTCATTGCGCCACGTCCGAACGACTCTGCCAGAGCCGGTACAGTCGGGCCATGTCAGACGCGGGCTTGGTGGTCGATGTACACCAAGCCCAAAGCCCTTGCCATGGAAGCCATCATGAAGCATTCCTCATTGTTTACATTGGAGCTTCCGTGGAGGGCTATTGAATCAACTCGATTTACCGTCTTTCCCTGATTGTTGGTCTTGATAAAGTCGGCATCGCGCACAGCTTTAATCTTCTCTGCGATTCTGGTAATTGCCCAATTCCAATCCTTCTTCTCCCATTTATCGCTGTAAGGAGCACGATACAGCACGTCCGTGAGGCGATACTTGTTAGCCGCCGTGGTTTGCATTATGTTTGACCCCTTGGGACAAAGCGTACCCTCACTTATCGGATGGTCAGGGTCTCCCTCAATGTTGAAGACTGTTCCTTTCTCATCCGTGCTGCAAATCAAACCACACCCGACAGAACAATAACAACAGATTGATGTGGTTTGAGTTGCGCTCCGTAGTTTGTTCATTTTCTCCATGTCAATAGCAGCGGCTTGCGCTGGTTTGACATCAATACCGAGAGCCGAGAGTGCCAAACCTCCAGCTATGGCGGAGGTTGAACCTTTCAAGAATTGCCGACGTGTTACTTGCATTTTCCCTCCTTTTTTGCCATTCATAAGGTAGTTCTACACTATTTCGAGGCTTGTAATAATGTATTGGTACAAATATACAATAATCTTTTAGCCGTGTCAATATGACTATATGACCATGTGAGAAATTTGGTGATATACGGGATAGAAGAAGTAGAGTTATAAGAGAGGTATATGACAAGATATACCAGCTCAAGTGGAGCAAGAAGATCAGAGGCCAGCTTGGCTTGATACGCGGTTCTCTAACTTATAAAAGTAGTTGTGCCTGTCTGCGATGTATCGTAGCCATCCACTTTATTGACAATCCTCGTGAATCCTTTGCTGCTTAACATACTTAGTAGAGGAGTCACCAGATCGCTCCGATAAATATGCCCAGGAATAACCAGGTCATAACTTTCACGGAATAGAGGTAAAAAATCGAGCTTGCAACTTCGTGCGGCTGCCTCTATGCCTAGGCCTGTGTCGGCTTCCTCCCGAGCAATGGCAGAGGCGACCGCAAGGTGAGTATCCACTTCAACATCATATCCTCGTATGTCACGAGAATCGATACCATCACGTTTAAGTTGAATGTCTAACAATACCCTTGTGCCAGAGCCCTTCTGGCGGTTGATAAAGGAAATATGTGGCCGACGCAGGTCGGATAAACCTTTTATGTTTTTGGGATTACCTGCAGCAAACATCAGCCCTTGAATACGGTGGACCAAATTCACTACTGCAACTTCACGCCCGGGCAATATCCGTTTAATGAATGGAATGTTGTATTCACCCGTCTCTTCATCTAGCAAATGTGTGCCGGCTAGATCGGCCTTCTCCTCTTCGAGAGCAATGAGACCTCCCAGGCTACCTACATTGGTCAGTTCTACCTGTGTATCTTTTTCATGCTGTTTGAATAGCGTTACAAGAATATTTAGAGCTATGTCATGGCTACCTACGATACGTATCAGTTTACTGCGTTCTGTGACGGATTGCGATGTGTCTGACGCTTCAATGGAAACATGTCTTTCCTCACGCCAACGCTCAATGTTTGTGTAGAACGCCGCTTCCAGTTCCTCTGGATCATAACCCTGGCTTAGCATCTTGATGATATCCTCATTGACAGTGTCTAGAAGACTCCTGTGTCGAATTTCTTTAATGGTTTGAGCATCTCTACCGGCATTGATGATTGTGCCACCCCCGCGCTTTGCTACGACTATCCTTTTCCTCTCCAGTTCCAGATAAGCTCGGGCTACAGTATTTGGACTAACATCCAAAAGAAATCCTAAATGCCTGACCGAAGGCAAGTGTTCTCCTGCCCTTATCTGTTCTGTAACAACAAGATGCTGAATTCGCTCAACTATCTGCTGGTAGATCGGTTTTGAGGAACGAGATTCTACGCGTATTTTCTCAACAATCGTACTCATTTTTTGTGTCTAGAAGTATAACAATATCATTGTAATGAAGTAAAATTGTAAATTCAAGGGTTCTTCCCTACAATCATTATCGGGACAGCGGCAATTCATACAGCAACCACACTAAGCCCCATCGGTTAAAATCGAGAAGTGCTAAATGATTGATTACGCTATTTCAAGTTGGCTACCCGAAGCCCGGCGGAGGTTGGAATCATGACCTGAACGGTCACTATCTAGCCATAGTGCAGGAGCTCGGCACCTTCCGGTTTGCAGGTCGGGGAAAATAAATGCGCCATTGACTGTAAGCGCCTAGCCCAAGTAAAGGGTGACCTGCCCCCAACAATTATACCAATCGATAATGTACAGTGCCTATATTTGAAGGTCAATCCTGTTGAGAAGAACTGAAACGCGGTCTAATTTTAGTGGGCAAATTTGCGCTAAAATTAGCTACGATTTGCAAACTTTTGCAAGCAGTTGGTGGGGCTTACCGGACGGAAAGAAGAACTTTTAGCTTTTCTTTTTACTTATCGAGATAATGTCTGATTAAACGTTTTGACGTTTTAACGTTAAAATGTTATAGTAATATGTGGAGGTATTGTTATGGCTACCCAATCCAAACGAACTACCATTTATTTAGACCCGGATTTGCATAAGGCGCTGCGCTTAAAAGCAGTTACCATCTCTCGATCGGTATCGGAACTTGTAAACGATGCCGTAAGAGGGTGTCTTGCAGAAGATGCCGAGGATATTGAAGCATTTGAAGAAAGGATGGAAGAACCTCTGATTAGCTATGATGAAATGGTGAAAAAGCTGAAGAAAGATGGCCGAATATAAAGTCTATTTCAGAGAGTCGGTTGAAAAAGATTTTAGGGCAATTCCTAAAAAAGATGTAAGGAAAATTCTCCATCGTATCGAGTCACTAGCCGTAGAGCCTCGGCCTTCAAGCTGCGAAAAATTAACCGGCCAAGAAAGGTATCGCCTCCGTCAAGGACAGTATCGCATTTTATATTCAGTTCAAGATAAGGAATCTACTGTCTGGATTGTAAGGGTTGGTCATCGTAAAGATGTTTATCGATGAATTAAATGTTAAAAGGTAATTTAAGTAGCACGGTAAAATTTGTGCCAAAATTAGCTACGATTTGCAAACTTTTGCAAGCAGTGGTGGGCC
>CAZUEB010000016.1:0-17262 GCA_964619115.1 uncultured Dehalococcoidales bacterium | reverse complement strand
TGCTTTTGAGAACTCATACCTCTCCAGTTCAGATAAGAGTCATGGAGAAATCACGCCCACCGATAAGAATAATAGCGCCGGGGCGAGTCTATAGATATGAAGCCACAGATGCCACACATGAATGGATGTTTTATCAAGTCGAGGGACTGGCGGTTGATAGGAACATAACTCTGGCTGACTTGAAGGGCACTCTTTTTGAATTTGCCCGCCGACTTTTTGGTGAGGACAGGAAATGTCGCTTTCGTTGTGATTACTTCCCGTTTGTAGAGCCCGGCGTTGAGGTGGCTATTGATTGTATGGCATGCCGTGGCGCCGGATGCCGGCTGTGCGGAAATAGCGGCTGGATTGAGGTTTTAGGCGCGGGCATGGTGCATCCTGAAGTTCTCCGCCGCGTTGGCATTGACCCTGAAGTTTATTCAGGCTTTGCCTTTGGTATGGGAGTAGAGCGCATTCCGATACTTCGGTATGGCATAGATGATATTCGCCTCTTTTATGGTAATGACCTCAGGTTTCTGAGACAATTCTGAACCTGTTGTTTTAAATCCCGGAGCTTATTTAATAATGAAAGTCTCGGTTCGCTGGCTAAAAGAACATGTCGACTTATCCGTGCCGCTTGAAGAACTGTGCGAACGGCTGACTATGGCAGGGCTGGAGGTTGGCGGAGTTGAGGTCATCGGCGAGGGATGGAATGATATATGGGTTGGCGAAATAGTTGAGGTTAATGCTCATCCAAATGCTGACCGGTTGAGGTTGGTGACTGTTGATTTAGGGAAGCAACGTCCCACCGTGGTATGCGGCGCGCCGAATGTCAAAGTGGGTGATAAGGTTGCTTTTGCGTGTGTGGGAGCTCATCTCATAGATGGTCACAGTGGTGAAAAGGCGCAATTGAAACCGGCAAAGATTCGCGGCGTTGTTTCTGAGGGGATGGTTTGCTCTGAGAAGGAATTGGGAATTTCTGATAACCATGAAGGTATCATGGTTCTATCTCCGGAGGCTACGATTGGCACCCCACTGTCGGAGTATCTTGGTGATACGATTCTTGACCTGGACATAACACCAAACCGACCTGATTGCTTATCGGTAATTGGCATTGCCAGGGAGGTAGCGGCTCTTACCGGGAGTAAGATGCATATACCTGAGATTAGTTATGAAGAGTCGGAAAAACCGATAGCTTCCTATGCTGCTGTGGAGATTGTAGAGCCGAACCTGTGTCCGAGGTACTGTGCCAGTCTTCTGACCGGGATTAAAATCAGCGCGTCGCCTGAGTGGTTACAACGGCGCCTGTCGGCTTGCGGCATGCGGCCTATTAATAATATCGTTGATGTTACAAATTATGTGATGCTGGAATATGGGCAGCCACTTCATGCTTTTGACTACAATGAGATACGCGGGAAACAAATTATTGTACGTAGAGCAGGGAGTGGTGAGATTATAACTACTCTGGATGGAGTGGAACGTAAACTCAACCCGGATATACTCGTTATTGCCGATAAAGAGCGCGCCATTGCTGTTGCCGGTATTATGGGAGGAGGGGATGCGGAAGTTACGGATAATACTGCCGATGTTCTGATAGAATCGGCAAATTTCAATCAGGCGGTTATTCATCGAGGGAGCCTTGGTCTTCGTTTAGGCAGTGAAGCTTCGCTACGATTTGAGAAGGGGCTTAGCCGAGACTTACCACTGGTAGCCTTAGAGCGAGCTACTCAACTAATGGCGGAACTGGCCGGGGGCAAGGTGGCAGAAGGAATTATTGATGTTTATCCCGGCAAGCAGCAGAGAGAAGCTGTAATTTTGCCTGTTGCTGATATTAAACGGCTTCTCGGTGTGGAAATGGAAGCTGGTGAAATATCCAGAAATCTGGAGCTATTGGGGTTTGATTGTCGACAGACCAAATCAAATTCAAAAATTCAGGTGGGTATCCCCTGGTGGCGCACAGATATCAGTTGTGCCGCCGATGTAGTTGAAGAGGTGGCTCGTATTATCGGCTATGATAAGATTCCTACCACCATGCTGAGTTCGCAATTGCCGAAACATGAGCCAACGCCGATGTTGTCGCTCAGGCGGCAGCTGCGCAGTATACTTGTAAGTTGTGGTTTTCAGGAGGTGCTTACTTATTCTTTGACCAGCATGGAGATGCTAAGCAGGCTTTCACCACAGCTTAAACCGACAGCCCCGACTCCAATGAAAGTGGCTAATCCCATGTCCAGAGAGCAGGAATATCTCCGCACCAGTCTGCGGGCCGGCGTTCTATCAGTTCTGGCTCGAAATATCAGGCACCAAGAAGGCGACATAAGGCTTTTTGAGATGGGGAAGGTTTTCTTGCCCAGGGAGAGGGATTTGCCTCAGGAGAAGGAGATGCTTTGTGCTGTACTCAGTGGTTCGAAGAATGGGTTGTTCTGGGGTGGCAGGGATGTGTCAATCGATTTTTTTGTTGCCAAGGGTATAGTAGAGTCTATTCTGTATCGATTGGGAGTTGTTGCGAGGTTTGAGCAGAATGAAGATGAAAGCGTGTGCCCGGGGAGAAGCGCCAGTGTCATTATTGGCGATGACGTGTTAGGTGTGGTCGGAGAACTGCACCCCAAGGTGTTAGAAGCCTTTGAACTTTCTGAAGCCGTCTATCTTATTGAAATCGACCTGGATAGATTGGCATCTTTTGCAACCGCTCTAAAAGAGTATCAGCCGATACCCCGATATCCAAGCACGAGCAGGGATATTGCGCTTCTGGTTGACGAGAAGTTAACCTATCAGCAGATTTGCAATATAATTCAGGGCTTTCCTCTTGTGAATTCAGTGTCTCTTTTTGATCTTTATGCGGGCGAACAGGTTCCGGCTGGTAAGAAATCCCTTGCTTTCAGAATTGTCTATCAATCATCTACGCACACACTGACTGATAATGAGGTCGACAAGGTCCAGCAGCAAATTCTTGATAGATTGCAGCGTGATTTGAAAGCTATGTTGAGGGGCTGACTTGTCCGGGCAGAATTGTTCAAAAATTTCCTCAAAAAGCGAAATTTCTGCTTAAATTTGCGCTATAATAAGATGTGAATATTTGAAGGAAGGGGGGAGAACAAGCGTGAAAATAAAAGTTTCTGCCCTGGCTCTATGTCTGACCTTGCTCCTGGTCCTCTGTTTTGTGTCTACTGTCCGGGCTGCCGGGGTGAGTACATCAGCGGGTGTCGTTGGGACGACGGTCACTATATCCGCACTGGATAGCGGGTCGTATTCTATCAGGTGGGATGGGGTTGAGATTAAGCAAGGCACCCTGCCTGGAGGGGGTAGTGTTACCTTTAATGTGCCTGATACTCCCGGTGGTGACCATACTGTCGCGGTAGAAAATCCGATTGGCACTCAGGTCTTGTCCACCCAATTCTCCGTTCTGCCTTCTATAAGCGTTGACCCTAACTCGGGGGTCGTTGGCGATTCCGTGACTGTCTCAGGCAAGGGTTTCGCTGCCAGCGAAAGCAGCATTAAGGTCACCTATGATGGCACAGACATGAAGACAGGAATTACCGCCGGTGATAAAGGCTCGTGGAGTGCCACTTTTTCCTTGCCCAACTCTGTCAAAGGTAGTCATACAATCGATGCATCGGGGAGCACTACTCAGGCAAGCGATGTTCCCGATGCAACATTAACAGTCAGTCCTAAAGTCACTATCAGCCCGGTGTCTGGTGGAGTTGGTACTTCTGTTACTGTTACCGGTAATGGCTTTGGCAAGGACGAAGGTGGTATTCGGGTTATCTATGACGGGAAGGATGCAAAGACAGGAATCACTGCTGACAGCAAAGGTTCATGGAACACTACCTTTTCCGTTCCCAGTTCTGTTAAGGGCACCCACACAATAGATGCCTCGGGTGCTTCCACTGAGGGTGGTGATGTTCCAGATTTAACCTTTTTTGTCGCCTCTGCTGTGAAAATTAAGCCAGAATCGGGGTATGTAGGTGATACTGTTACTGTAGAGGGCTGTGGTTTTGGCAGCAGCGAAAGCGGTATAACGGTTACGCTTGATGGTAATGTTGCCAAGAGTGATATAACAGCTAATAGTGAAGGTTGCTGGACCACTTCTTTGGTTATACCTGAAAGTGCTGGAGGCAGCCGTTTTGTAGATGCTTATAGTAGTTCGACTACTGCCACTGATGTTGCTGATGCTAAGCTGAATATTTTATCTAAGATGGTCATAGAGCCTGCTGAGGGCTATGTAGGTTGTGATATTACTGTCAACGGCACTGGTTTTGGTGCAGATAAAGAACTGACTATTAAATATGATAATGTCGCTGTGGCTGCCAACGTGGTCTCCGATGCTAAAGGAAACTTTCAGGCGAGTTTTGAAGCTCCTAAGAGTCAGGGTGGGAAGCATAATATAAGCGCTACTGATTCCGGTGGTGCATCAGCCTCTGGTGTTTTTGCCATGGAAACAGATGCGCCATCATTGCCGCAGATTATATCGCCAAAGGATGGAAGTAGAGTAGGCTTTTTTGATAGTGCTGCTCCTACCTTTAAATGGGCCGTTGCTTCTGACCCAAGCGGTGTTTACTATAGTCTGCAGGTATCTTCTGAATCGGAATTTACAACTACGGTGTTGAGTAAAGAAGACCTGGTTGAGGCTAAGTATGCTGTGACTGAAGATGAGGCTTTGGCACGGGGAAAATACTACTGGCGGATTAAAGCCGTGGATGGCGCCGGTAATAATAGCGGTTGGACTACGCCGACACTGGTTAAGATTGGAATCATGCCGCTATGGGTGTTCATAGTTATCGCAGTTGTTGTCATTGCTTTTGGCACTCGATTGTATTTTTTCATGAAGAATGCCAAAAGAGGGCACTAGAGAGCTTCGCAGGGCAAGGTTACATTTATCCTTAAAGTTGGTGAAGTTTGACAGCAAAGAATAGGTCGAGTCTTTATCTATATCTGGCTCTAGTCTGTTTCGCCGGGATTTTGGCTATATTTGTCGTGGATGGATATCTGGGCATTTATGACACGATATACATCACCGCTCAAGAGCATCAGCAAGTAATAGAACCTGATTATTGGCAGCAGCGCTGGGTGAAGGATAGCTATGAGGGTTATAGCTTGGGGGCAAGGTGGGGGGAGCCAATCCCTTTCCGATATGAGATTGATAACAGAAATTTTTCAACCTATTTGGCTAATGTAGATGTTTCGGTTTGGAGGGGTGGTCAGGAGGTTATTGTGCTGCTGGATAAAACAGAAATCTCGGCGGCGCCCTTCCAGAAGACAGTAGTTGATTGGACGTTGCAAGCTGAAGACCTTGGAGAGTCAAGTCCTGTGGTTGGAGAATACAGAGAATACACCGTGCGAATCAGGCTTGGGGGAATGGAACGCAGAATAATCTTGAACTATTATCCGGAGGCGGTTGTGTATCCTGAAAAGGGGCCTATCCCCGTGCCTGAGCCAGTCAGATAGTGAGGTTTTGAACTTATGAGAATCTACATTCTGTATGGTTTTGGAATCCTACTTTGTGTTTCAGGAGTCGGCTATCTGGCGGTGGAATATATTAAATATCTCTCTGAGCCAGGGAAGCTAGTTTGTCTGGCTTTGACAACGGCTATGTTCGCTCTATTCGGAAAATATTTTGATGAGAGGGGTTGGTGAGCATGGGGGCTGTAGCTGTTATTGGGTCTTTAGCCTTTATCGGCTGGTTGATTTGGCGAGCGGCCACAAGAAAACCTGTGAAAGCTCATCTAGTGAGTTATATCCTTGCCTGCATCGCAGGAGTTTTCACCTTTACCTTCTTCCTGACTATGGACATACCAGAGGTGGTAAAGATTTTAGCCTCTATTATCCTCGGTGGTGTGTTGATATTCATCGCTGCCTGGTTTCAGCGGCGTATCAAGCCAGAAGAGTCTTAGCTCTTCCCTGCGTACTCCGGGGGAGTCGCTCTTTTAGCGCAGAATCGACAGAGAGCTGTTCACGGGGTTCCCTTTCGGTAAGCTTGGGCCGTTCTTCTTAGCTGGCTTAGTTTTTCTGTCTTGAAAGCCGCCGAATAACGAGTATAAGCAAACTAATATCTAGTATCACGCCGATAGTGATTATGAACCATATCCAGACGCTGGCTGCTTGTAGCGCTCGGGGAGATGACTGTGGGACAGGTGTGGCTTTGGTCTGGAAACAGAAAATAGCACTCCAATCGCTTGGTGTTGGTTCGATAGCTCTGACCTGCCAGAAGTAGTTTGTGTTGTAATCCAGTGTGCTGCCGTAATCGTAGGAAGTGGTGGGCACATCAGTTTCGACCAAAATATCTGTCATAGCTGCATCCCTGGCTAAGATGAACCTGTACTGTGTGGCATACTGGAAAGGTGACCATGAGAAACATGCCGACTTAATTTGACAACCAGGGCAGCCGTTATCAGGTGATAGCAACTGCGGTCCGTAGTATGGGTTGGTTACTTGCAATCCGGTCTTGACAGTAAAACTTTCTTTCCAGGACCAGGGGCTTTTGATAGCATCGCCGGTAGCTACATCCTGAATGTAAACTCTCCAGAAATAAGTGTGTCCGGCTTCAAGTGCCGGGACTGTCCAGGTGTTGCCGTTAGCGTCAATGATTGTGCCGCCACCGGGTGGTATGACCAATGCTGGGGCATCTGGTTCGGGTGGAGTGTAGAATGGACCTCCCCAGTCACCACCGATGTCGGCGACTTGCAAGGCAAAGTCTTTATCCTTGGCTATTTGGATTCGGTAGCCTTTTGACAAGGACACTGGCTGCCATGTGAGATTTAACCCACCAGCTCTGCCGCTCACAGGGTCGTATGGCACTGCGGCATTGTTTACTGGTGAGGTGGGGGTGGGGCCATTCCATGCTAGGGTATCAATATATTTCCAGACTCCGCCTTGTGGTAGGCTATATGGACGCTGGTCAATGAGCCAGACAGTGATTGGTTCGCCGTATTCTAAACTACCACAAATTCTAAGTCTTGTGGTCGGGTCTGTACCGAAGCTGGCAAAGGGGTCGAGACCGGCGTTGGCCCATGCCCATCGAATGTATGCTCCCCAAGAGTCGGCAAAGTAGAAGCTACCGTTTCTAGATATGGTGAGTCCGGTGACTGGAGTTGGCCAACTTGGTCCTCCCCATTGTGTTGACCACCTGTCTTTTTCGGGGAGAGGCCAGGACCAGGTTCCTCCACCATAATAGATTGACCATTCATACATCCCTCCTGAGTTGATTGCGAAGACTTCGCCGTTACTTTTGTAGCCAGAGTGTATTACTACCAGCGTATTACCCCTTGTGGGAAGTTGCGTGGTGATGGGGGTGAAGGTAATGCCACCATCTGTGGAGTAGGCCACGTCGTAGGTACCAATACCCATACCGCCAACAATAATGTGTCCTTTGTCGTTATCCGGTGTCATACCGGTATAGGCGGTGGTAATGCTGTAGCCAGTGTCAAGCCCGCTAGGCACGACATCCTGAGATGTCCAGCATATTCCGCTGGAGGTGGTGAGCTTCTGTACCCAACCATCGGCGTTGAGGATATATAGCGTCTCACTGTCTTCGATTGCCATGTCCTGAACAGTGAGCTGGGAGTTGATAACAGTCCAGTAATCACCAAAATCTGGTGACCACATTATCTTTTGGATGCCAGGAGATGTCCAGAAGATGGTTTGCCCATCAATTTTATCTCCCGCGAGCCTGATAATAGCATTATCAGACTGGCTTTGAGTACAGTGTTGGCTTGTGGTGACTTGACATAATATACGCTCCCAATTATTACCAATAGGCGAACTCTGGCTGCGCCAGACACTGTCGAAACCGGAGCAGCCGGTATTGTCGTTGGTTGAAGCTAGATAGAGAGTTGAGCAATCAGGAGCTGGTGCTATGTCAGTGAACCGGCTGATTCTGGTGTCAATCAAGGCAAGCTGGTTCCAGGTCTCACCGTTATTACGGCTTAACGAGAATGCAGATTCATCAAGGTCTTCGCCGCTTAGATAAGGAACTGGCCAATTGACACCTGCTACCGAGGTTGCACTGCTGGCTGTGCTAACGTAAGCAGTCGAACCATCTGGCGACCAGGCAACTTGAGCGTTGCCGTATCCTGAGCCAGCGCAATTATCGGTGCCGGCGGCTCCGGTTGGTGGCTTCATGGCTGAATACCAGCAAGGGATGGGGCAGGTGGTGGGTGAATCGGTAAACCAGGTCATCACTGTAGCTGTGCAAGGATTGCCAAGAATCTCACCCGCAAGAAGCTTGCCCGACACATAGGTACCGTAGTAGGCAATACTGGAAATTCTCCTGGTCGCTGTCGAGGTCATCAAATTATAGACGGTAGTGTTATCGAAGCGATAGATACCAGCGTTGCCGGCTCCATTGTCATCGATGCTGATGTAGCCTCGGCGTGTGCCTGGAGCTTGCCCTGAAAAGTCATTAGGCAGTTCGAGGTCAGCAGTTATGATTTGATTTGCCCTGGGTGAGGTGTTAGCTCCGTTAGTGGTGATTTCTGTTGGTGTCCATATATCCCATCTGGTGGTGTTGATAGCCTTGTCATGAATACCGATGTTAAGGTAGGTACCGGTGGCGTTGGATGAGATGATGACCAGGCTGGAATCGTTAATATAGTTTGGTGAGAATTTCATTGCCAGTATATCGCCGTTGAAGCTCTGGTCTGACCAGGTGCCCTGCCCCGATGCTTTGAATATGTAGACATTGCCATTTCCAACGCCGGTTCGCGTACCCACGGCTATATCGAAGTTGCCGTAACTTGGAGAGATTTCAATGGTGCTAATGTGGTCGACAACTGGGCAATTGGTGTTCTCCCATTTGTCACCGCCGTTGGTTGATACCCAGACATTTCGAGGCCAATTGCTGGTGCTGTCATTGGTCACTACGGCTATGAGGTTTACATCATCGGGAGCTACGGCTATGTTCCATAGGTGGAAATTGATTTGTTCACCCGGTGCCATTGTTTTATAAAGGTTTTTAGATATCGCGTCGCTCCATGATATGCCACTGTCAGTTGACTTATATAGAGCCTTGCTGCCTGTAATGTTGTTTGCGTGGGGAATATCCACTGCGTAGAAGGTCTTGCCATCTGAACCGAGGGCAATCTGGTTGACCTCGCAAGGGGTAACTATGTCATTTATATCGGGTACTGCGCCTGGCGTGTGTATCTGTGTCCACTTCAAGTCATTTGATTCTGCCGCGGCTTCATCCGGATTGGCGGAAAGTGCCATGCTTGTTACGATTGTGGACGTAAGCAAAAGACGAATGATGAAGCCTCGTTTTATTTTCATGTTGCCTCCTGGTTTTGAATCCCTGTCTATTAACCAATGTATAGGCTCATTTAGATGTGCCGAATATTTCGGGGTGAATCAGTTTTGCCACTTCTTCAAGGCCGTCTACTATTCTCGGCCCAGGACGCTCAATGAGATTGGCATCACTTATTTTGTAGACATGGTTGTTCATTACTGCGTCGGCGCTCTGGAGTCTCTGCTCTCTTATTATGGAGTTGTATATGAGGTCGCCGGTGGTACCCATGCCGCTGACAATGATTACTTGTGGGTTCTTAGCAATAACTGCCTCCAGGGAGACAACTCGTGATTTCTCGAATTCATCAGCGAAGATGTTGATGCCTCCAGCCTTCCAGATGAGGTCATTGGTGAATGTTTTACCTCCCATTGTCCAGATTGGGTCATGCCACACGACATGCAGGACTCTAACCCGCTCCTCCGTGGTTAGACCTGTTGTTTTTGAGGTTACTGATTCTATTCTCCGGGTTAAATTAGCAACCAGATTAGCTGCTGTCTTGCTCTTGCCGTTAATTTGCCCTATCAGGGTGATATCATTAAGCACGGCGTCTATCGATGTTGCTGATGTAACTAAGACGGTAAGCCCCAGTTTTTCCAGGGCGGGAAGCACCGTTTTCTCATGGATTGCTTCAGCGATTATGAGGTCAGGCTGGACCGAGACTATCTTTTCTATGTTGGGTGAGGTATATCCGGATACTCGTGGCTTGGATTTGGCTGCCTCTGGGTAATCACAATAATCGGTAGTGCCTACAATTTTATCCTCAAGTCCCAACGCATAAATTATCTCGGTGTTGCTTGGGGCAAGCGAGACGATTCGCTGCGGTAGCTTATCGATTTTTACTTTTCTACCCAGGTCGTCTGTAACGGTTAACGGGAAATCTGGTATTTCTTCTGCTTCTGGTTTAGCCTCTTCTGGAGGTTTTGTCTCGGTTGGTGTGGGGGGAGCTATGGTTTCCGTGGGTGGGGGTGGACTGGCACAAGAAAAAAAGAAAACTAATCCGACCAAGGTTAAAAAACATACGATGTAATTTTTCATTGCTACCTCCTTCTGTCTAATAAAAAAACCCCTTGCTTGCGTGGGCAAGGGGGGATTCTTTATCGAATAAAAAATAAATCCCGCTCCCTTACTCCGCGGAAGCAGATCAGGCTAGAAGGTTGGCGTTCTGACTTTCACAGTAGGCGGGACTGTGCCGGAATTACACCGGCTTGCATTCCAATTAAGCCCCCAGTCACCCGAGGGCACCTTAGCTACCCTATTCAGTTTGGTGATATGGTATCAAATAATCAGAGAGAAGGTCAATAGTTCTGAGTGGCTTCTTGAACTAATCTTTTTATCTCTTGGGTTATTCCTTTGAGGGGCAGCAGCTGGGCTTGCTTTTCCTTGCGCCATTTCACCTCTATGCTCTGGCTTTCCAGTGTGCGAGGGCTTATGGTTAAGCGTAGGGGTATACCCAGAAGGTCAGCATCGTTAAATTTAATTCCTGGGGAGTCATTCCGGTCATCGAAGAGTACTTCTACTTTTTCACTGGTTAAATCTTGATAGAGTTTTTCGGCGGTTTCAGCAATATCAGGATTTTCTAGACGAAGCGGACAGAGGTAGATATGGTAAGGAGCAATTGCTGCCGGCCAGATAATGCCTTTATCGTCGTGATTTTGCTCCACTGCCGCTGCCAGCAGTCTGCCTAACCCGATGCCGTAGGTGCCCATAATGATTGGGTGTGATACGCCGTTCTGGTCAAGGAAAGAGGCCCCCATCTTCTCGCTGTAGAAAACACCCAGTTTGAAGACGTGGCCCACCTCGATTCCATGGCTGGACTGGAGTTTGCCGTTGCATTGCGGGCAACCATCTCCGGGGTGAGCTATGGCGATATCGGCTATGAGGTCAACTTTGAAATCACGGGGGTAGTTCACGTTTTTGATATGGGTATCCGGCTTATTGGCGCCGGCAACGAAATTCGATCCTGAATCTATTGAGTCATCGGCTACGATTTTGATTCCTTTTATGCCGATTGGCGAAGCTGAGCCGGCTACTAATCCGGCTGCCTTAGTTTCAGCTTCCGTAGCCAGGTGCATCTCTGAGCATTTCAGTAAATTCTTGAGTTTTGTCTCGTTGACGTCGAGGTCCCCTCTAATAACTACAAAGACAATATCTTCGTCGGCTGAATAAAAGACAGCTTTTAGAGTTTGACTTGCTGTCACGCCAACGAAATTAGCTACCTCCTCGATAGTTTTTATATTGGGTGTTGATATTTCCTCGACTGGCAAGGGAGTTTTCGTCTCCAGTTGTGGCTTGACGCTACGAGCCTTTTCTATATTTGCAGCATAGCCGCAGTTTGAGCAGTAGATAATTTCATCCTCCCCGGTTTCAGTGATGAGCATGAACTCGTGGGACTCTTTGCCACCTATGGCGCCGCTATCAGCCTCTACAATCACTGATGGTAAGCCGCAACGAGAATAAACATTCTTGTAGGCTTGTATCATTACCTGATAGCAGCGGTCCAGGTCTGCCTCGTCGATATGAAAACTGTAAAGGTCTTTCATTATGAACTCACGGACGCGTAGTAAACCGCCCCGAGGTCTAGGCTCATCGCGGAATTTATTCTGGATTTGGTAGAGGAGAAGGGGCATGTCGCGGTAGCTTTGCACATAGCGTCGAACAAGGTCGGTTATAATCTCTTCGTGAGTGGGACCCAGTACCAACGTGTGCTCCCGTCGGTCAGTAACGGTGAACAGTGTTTTGCCGAAAGAGGGATATCTTCCTGTTTCCTGCCATATTTCGAGGGGTTGAAGTGTAGGCAACATCAATTCCTGCCCGCCGGCTCTGTCCATTTCCTCTCTGATTATTTGCTCGATTTTCCTGAGTACGCGCCAGCCGAGTGGTAGATAGGAATAGACACCGGCAGCTAGCTGATGAATCATCCCGGTTCTAATCAACAGCTGATGGCTTAAAGTATCAGCTTCTGATGGTATTTCTTTCAGTGTCTTGCCGAAAAGCCTGGAGAATCGCATGTTTTCATCCTTTAAACCCGTTTTTTTATCCCCGGGGGTTAATATTGCTGTTTATTCTATACTAAAGGGTGGGTATTTGTCAGTCAAGAACATATAATAACCGTTTACTCTAGTGTACCAGCGAACATAGCCGGCGATGAAGTCAAAAGCCCATTCAGGATATCTGCCGGTGAATAGAATGGCCCACCAGGCGATGAAAACGACAACGCTGGCAGCTATGCCAAGAGCCCAGAGAACAATAAGATGAGGTATAACCATAAAGATTCGGAAGAAAGTAGTCAACCGGGAAAGTTTCTCTTGATGGGTTAAAGTGACAGTTATGGGATATTCCACTTTATTCTCCTTATCGCTTTTCGTTGTGTTTCTATCCTGGTTTCAGGCTATGCTATTCAGGTCAGGTTAAAAAATTTTTCACCTCTGCCATCAGTGCGTCCAAGAAGTCTTTTTTAGCCACAGTTCTCACCACTTTGCCTTTTCTGAAGATGGCACCTTTGCCTTTGCCGCAAGCGATACCAACGTCAGCGTCTTTTGCTTCACCGGGGCCATTGACAATACAGCCCATGACGGCAACCTTGATGGGTTTGCTTATCTCCTTGAGATTTGCATCTACCGATTCGGCAAGGCTGATGATATCGACTTCAGCTCGACCGCAAGAAGGGCAGCTTATCAAAATGGGACCATGCTGGCGCAGGTCAAGGCTTTTCAGGATTTCGTAAGCGGTTGTCACCTCCTCGCGGGGATGGGCACTAAGGGATACACGAATGGTGTCACCTATACCTTCATAAAGGAGTATACCGATGCCCACAGCGCTGCGGACAGCACCTGTTCTGAAAAGTCCCGCCTCGGTTATGCCTAAATGCAAGGGGTACGATGTTTTTGAGGCTATCACTCTATATGCTTCGATAGTTGTGGGTACGTCGAAGGCTTTAAGCGAGACTTTAATCAAATCGAAGTCTAAACTTTCCAGCAATTCAATTTGCTCTAACGCCGCATTAACCATATGCTCGGATATAGATGCGCACGGTTTCGAAGGTGGCGGCAAGCTTCCGGCATTGATGCCGATGCGGATTGGTGCCTGTCTTTCTCTGGCTGCCAGAACTACCTTTGCAATTTGCTCCGGGTCATTGATATTACCCGGGTTCAGGCGCAGCCCGTCGGCGCCGGATTTCAAAGCCTCAAGGGCAAGCCGATAGTCGAAATGAATGTCGGCGATGATGGGAATGGAGGTGTTCTCTTTGATAGTTGTAATGGCTCGTGCAGCTTCGGAGTCGGGGACAGCAACTCGGACTATCTCACAACCACAATCGGCTATTTCCTTTATTTGATTTATGGTAGCTCGTATGTCCCTGGTATCGGTTTTGGTCATGGACTGAACTACAATAGGTGCATCGCCGCCTATGGTTGCTGTTCCGACTTTTATGGATTTGGAGCGCCTTCGGATTATCAAGGTAACGCGTTATCTCCATGAATAATGTTTGCGATGTCATAGTAACTTACCACCAGAATTAAAAGTATCAGCACTATAAAACCGATCAGGTGGACAAGCCCCTCTTTTTTCGGTGAAATCCTTTTTCCTCTCCGGGCCCATTCTAAAGCTACAAAGATGAGTCTGCCCCCATCGAGACCAGGGAAGGGGAACAGGTTAATTATGGCTAAGTTTATGCTGATTAGAGCGGCAAATTCGAGAAGGGGACTCAGGCCAGCTTTAGCCATCTCGCCGGTCAGTGTAGCAATGCCTATTGGGCCGGTTAGTTGAGGCGCCGCTCCTCTGATGAACCAGCCTACTACTTCATTTTTGAATAAGACAAGTATTTCCCAGCAGTGACTTATGCTCGAAGGTATTGCTTTCCAGATGGGATAGGATTCACGGATTATGGTGCTGTCCACTCCGATGATGGAGATACCGGTGGCCCCCTGCCCTTGTGGCGGGTTCCACCTTGGCTTTAGGGTTACCTCCTGTTGACCGAGTTCGCCTCTGTCAAGCAAGAAATTCACCTCTGAGCCGAGATTGAGCTGAATTATATAGCCAACGTCTCCACGGTTGTTAATCGTGCGGTCGTTTATTGCCAGGATTGTGTCTCCCGGCTCGATACCAGCAATCTGAGCTGGAGAGCCTGAGGCCACGTCTTCCACCTGTACCTTTTCTGAGAGCATGTCATGGGGAATCATAAAACTGATTGAAAACAGCAATATGGGGAGTAGAATATTCATCAAAGAACCAGCGCTAAGAACGAGGACTCGTATGGGGATGCTCTTGCTGGCCAGGCTACCGGGCAGCGTTGGGTCTTCTTCCCCCAGCATTTTGGTAAAGCCACCGAGGGGTATGGCGTTTAGCGAATACGTTGTCTCGCCTCGCTTGAAACTGACAATCCTGGGTGGGAAACCGATGCCGAACTCTTCTACCTTTACTCGAGAAAGTTTGGCTGTGATGAAGTGGCCAAACTCATGGGCGAAGACAAGTAATATTAATATGCCTATAAAACTGACAATTGTAAGGGCTATTGTTTCAAACATATTTTTGCCTTTCTAGTGAATTTGAGCGCGGTATCTCTTGCCCAGTCATCAGCAGCTAGAATGTCATCCAGAGTGGGGTTGGCTATGCCTTGGTGAGAGCTAACGGTCTCGGCTATTATTTCGGCTATGCCAGTAAAACTAGTATGTCCTTCGAGGAAGAGTTCGACAGCTATCTCATCGGCGGCACAAAGCACAGCAGGGTAAGTTCCTCCCTTTTTGCCAGCATCCAGTGCCAGCTGTAGGCACGGGAACATAGAGTAGTCTATCGTTTCAAAGGTCAGCGCATTCAGTCGACCCAGGTTGATACGAGGTAGACCGGGATTAGCCAATCGCCCGGGATAAGATAAAGCGTATTGGATAGGGAAGCGCATGTCGGGGATGCTGAGCTGTGCCTTTAGCGAGCCGTCGGTAAATTCTACCAGGGAATGAATGATGCTCTGAGGATGGATTACGATTTCTATTTTTTCAAAGGGGATGGAGAAAAGCCAGTGGGCTTCGATTACCTCCAGTCCCTTGTTCAGTAGAGTCGCCGAGTCGATGGTCACTTTCCTCCCCATTTTCCATGTGGGATGCTTTAGTGCTTCCTCAGCAGTGACATTAGCTAGCTGTTTGGGTGAACGGTGGTAGAAGGGTCCCCCGGAGGCTGTCAGGATAATTCGGGCTACCTCAGCTTTCTCTCCATTCAGGCATTGCCATATAGCGCTGTGCTCGCTGTCAACAGGCAAAATTTGGGATTGGTGGCGTTTGGCTTCTGCCGTAATGATTTCACCTGCCATGACTAGCACCTCTTTGTTGGACAGAGCTATTTTTTTTCCAGATTTTATAGCTGCCAGTGTTGGAGCCAGACCGGTTTTACCTGAAGTGGCTACGATAACGATGTCGACATCAGGATGAGTAGCCATCTCTTCCATCGACGAAAATCTTGTTTTCTCAGGCAGGTTGAACTTAAGCGGTGAATATGCGAGCTCGGGTTGAAACTGGCTGATTTGCCTGGCAAGTAAGCTCGTGTTTTTACCGCCGGCTAATCCTATTATCCTGAATTGGTCGGGGAAGTCCTTTATTATGTCCAGAGTTTGCTGACCTATCGAGCCTGTTGAGCCTAGGACAGCCAGTTTTTTAATAGTTTTGCTCATAGTGTAGCCAATACCACACAATAGTATACTACAACTCCAGTAAATATGAGACTGTCAAGTCGGTCCAGGATGCCGCCATGTCCCGGTATAAGCTTGCCCGCATCCTTTACACCGGTGTTGCGCTTAATCAGCGATTCGACCAGGTCCCCAAACTGAGCGAACAAGCTGATAGCGCAGCCTAATAGGGCAACCTGCCAGTAGTTGAAGGGCAGTGGAAAGATTAGACTGATAATGAGGGAAGCCGCAACACTGGCGACCAGTCCGCCTATAGCTCCCTCCCAGGTTTTGCCTGCGCTTATGGATGGGGCCAGGGCGTGTCTGCCCCAGGCTCTGCCGACAAGAAAAGCGCTGGTATCGTTGGCAAATGTGGTGAACATAGCCCAAAAGACCAGTGCTTTGCCGGACTCCAGATTTCTGAGCTCAACCCAGTAGCTGAGCATCCAGCCGATATAAAGGATACCAGCCATTGTCCATGCCCAGTTAGTAAAAGCCTGCTCTCTGGGAGAGCGAAATAAGAGCCATATTAGTGAGATAACTATTGCTGAAGTGATGAGAAAGGGTGTGGTGAGGGGGTATGGGCAATGAGGACTGATGACTAAAAGTAGTACCCAGGCTATGCCGAAATAAATGATTGGCTGTATCTTTGAATTTCTGGCCATCCGGTATAGCTCCCAGCTACCGAGCGCGGCTATAACAGCTATCAAAATGGTAAACCATGGTTCACCGAACCAGATTATGGCTATCAGGAGTGGTAAGCCGACAACAGCAGTGAGAATTCTATGACTGAGCATATTTATTCTTGGGCACCGTGTGCCTTAGGTAATGCTGGTTGTGGTGAGTAGCATTGAAAGTTGGCAGGACTTTTCGGCACTGGCATGATGTTCTTTGCGTGGATTACCTCGACGGCAAGCTGGGGGGCTACAGGTTTCGGAGCTCTTAGACCTCCATTATCTCTGTTTCCTTGGCTTGCCCTGTATCATTGGCTTTATCTATAAAGCTATCGGTGAGTTTTTGTATTTGCTCAGAGGCGCGCGTGTACTGGTCCTGGGATATTTCTTTATTTTTTTCTGATTGTCTAAGCTGTTCGATGCCATCTCGTCTCAGGTTACGAAGGGCAATCCGGGCTTCCTCCAGTCTTTTGTGAACTGATCTGGTTAACTCCTTACGTCGTTCTTCAGTGAGTGGTGGAATAGGTATGCGTATGACGTTATTAGCGCTTGTTGGATTTAGTCCAAGGTCGGATGTAAGAATAGCTTTCTCGATACTGCGGATTGAACTATTGTCCCATGGTTGGATAAGTATCATTTTGGCTTCAGGGACTGAGATAGAAGCCATCTGGTTGATTGGGGTGAGG
>CAZUEB010000015.1:0-18502 GCA_964619115.1 uncultured Dehalococcoidales bacterium | reverse complement strand
TTCAGGAGAATCTGTGGCATCTAAAAAGTGAACTGAGTTTGACTCAGTTATTAGTGTTCCTGCTGCTTAGCAACTGCTGGTAGTGTTGACCGAGAGGGCTTAAAATACCTTCCTTGACATTTGCATTAGCCGCCTGATTTATGCGCCGGTTCATTTCGGAGATAGATAGATTGCTCGTTTCCGTCGAGTAATCAACATAGGCGAATAAGTAACGTGTCCAGAAAAATGACACGAATTCTATGTTAGCAGCGTTTGCTAGATTGATGATACTTTCGAAAAACCTCGCGTCCAGCGGGTACCAGAAGCTAAACGGATCGCGGTTGAAGATATTGCCGTTAATAGCAGGTCCGGATACTATCTCTTCCGGTGAAGCCTTATAGAGCCAGCATTCGCCAATGGTAACCGCTTTGCCGACGTCGTGGGCTTCCTGGGCAATATCCAGAACACGATCAAGCAGCACCCCATTTTCCCCCAGAGGATAAATGTGCAAGTCAATGTAGTCGATTCCGGGCATTTGCAGAATGTCGTCGATGTAAGCGCGATTCTCCCAGCTACCCATTCCTGCGCCTACACAAATACCGCTGGAAGGGTCAATTCCGTCCAAGACGGAGTTCACGAAGCCGGTCCACAGACTAGACGCAATTTTCAGCCCGGTCAATGCCTCTTGAGTACTGAACTCCTCGGTCAGTGTAAGGTAATCAGGTTTGATCTCCTTCGCGATGAGGAGAAGCTGGTCCCGCATGCCGTTGAGAAAGGACTCAGTGGTGTACTTCGACCAGTCAACTTTAACCGGAGAGTAGTCAGTGCCGGAGAATATCGCCCCGGTCTCGACAAGTATTTTCATGTCGCGTTGACGGCATTCAGCCGCAATATCCTTATAGAACCTTAAGTACTCGGCTGAACGGGGGGAATCAGGCTGCAGTAACGGATACTTGATAGACAGGACGACACCTTTAACCCCTAATTCGCGAAGACGGTCCAGCAGGATAAGGTTATTATCAAATGTTTGCTGGAGAAGGAGCCCTTCGCCGATATTCCCATTAGCAAAAGCCAGCTCAGTGGCAAATATCGTTTGGCTTTCATGCCCGCTCCACTTCTGATTGAGGTTATGCTCAAAATGTGTCAGCGCTGCATCGAGTTCTTCGTATAGACTGCGATACTCTTCAGGTACATTCAATGCCGGTGTCTCAATTGGCTGAACAGGGGGATATGTCGGTTTTGGAGTTGTTGGAGGCAAAGGCGCTGATGTCACCGGCGGTGCAGGAACCGGGCTTTGCCTCTCCCTCAGTCCAGTACATCCAGAACCAGCAGATGCCACCACTGCCAATAGCATCAGACAAACCACAAAGCTAACTAACTGCCTGTTTTGAGTTTTCATCTCCATCCCCTTTCATTGGCAAAGTACCATATTAAACGAACTACGTCCGAACGATGTCATAGTTAACCCCCTGATAAGCCAAACCGCTGTAATCTCTCCAATAATAGCGAGCGAAACCATATTCGGATACATCTCCATAGCTTATACATACTTTACCTGCCTATTATTACCCCAATATAATCGGAGTGTAAAACTTACGTAAAATGTCTGAAGTCTTTTTATAACTACCTCCCCGGCTCATGCTTAAGCAATACCTTATTCCTGAAGGCGCGTAAAATACCCAGTTTCTGCGCAGTCTCACTGAAATAGACGTTAAGTGCAAGAGGCAGCAGTTTAGCGCTTAGCTGGATCAGGCATATCAAAGGTTGCCCTAAAAATTATATCTATTGAACAACTGGGCTACCAAGAAATATAGAGATATCCTAATTCTAATGCCCGGGGCTTTTTAATGCTCCGTCTAGTCCAATTATAAGTAAAACGACCTTCCAAGAATAACCAGGCTAAAATTTGGAAACGGCTTTTCATTCGCCAATACGTACTCTGCCCCAAATAGCCAGTGCTCGTGCCAGTGAATCAATGTCATCCGCTTTATTTGCATCGGGCCGGGAGAAACAAAACTTCATATAGTTATTCAAAACCAGCGCTCCCACACTCTCGATAGCCGAGCGAACAGCAGCAAGCTGAGTTAATATGCTCTCGCAGTCACGGCCATCTTCAACCATCTTCTGGAGTCCCCTCGTTTGCCCCTCGATTTTCCTTAACCGATTAACTATGACTTTTTTCGATATCTCCTCTTTTACCATAAAGGCCTCCTATCAGGTTACTAGAGGCTTGTATACCATGCCCCTGTAGGGTATAATTTGCTATCATCATTTCAGCAATTCTATCATAAAAAATCACGGAGGTAATATTGGCATGGAGAAACACGAGCTAGTCATTGTTGGAGGTAGCGCCGGCGGTATACAGGCTGCCATTTGTGCCCAGAAACATCATGGCTTAAAGGACATACTCGTTATACGCATGGAAGAGAAGGCAATGGTTCCCTGCGGAATCCCTTATATCTATGGCACATTGGGTTCGGTGGAGAAAAACATCATGCCTGATAAACTTCTCGGTGACGCAACATTGAAGGTCGATGAGGTAGTCTCTATTGACTGTAAAAATAAAACAGTCACACTGAAAGATGGTCAAAAGATAGGCTACGGGAAGCTCATCTTGGCCACAGGTTCGAACCCACTGCAGCCGCCTATACCAGGTATGGACAAAAAGAATGTGTGGTTCGCCTGGAAAAATACCGATTATCTCCAGGAGCTGGCTAAGGCTATTAAAGGTGTTGGGGACATTGTAGTTATCGGCGGCGGTTTTATCGGCCTGGAGTTCGCCGATGAATGCCACAAGCTAGGGCACAATGTCACAATCGTGGAACTGCTAGAGCACTGCTTGCAGACGGTATGCAACACAGACCTGTGCGTTCGGGCAGAAGAGACGCTAATGGGAAGTGGCATCAACATAATCACAGGCAATGGCGTGAAATCCATCAATGGTGATGAGAAAGCAGATTCGGTAACGCTGCAAAACGGCGAGACGATAAAATGCGATATGATTATTGTTGGTATCGGCGTTGTACCAAATGTTAAATTAGCTAAGGATGCCGGGCTGGAGATTGGTCCCACCGGTGGCATAAAAGTCGATGAATTCCAGAGAACCAGTGATAGCAACATATTCGCCATAGGGGATTGCGCCGAAAAATACTCTTTCTTCAATGGACTGCCGGTCCCCATAAGACTTGCTTCAGTAGCCACCAGGGAAGGTAAAATCGCAGCCGCTAACCTGTATCAGGCGCAGTGGCGCAATGTCGGAACAATCGGCGTGTTTTCAACAGTTGTAGGAGATACTGCCCTTGCCATGGCGGGTTTAACGGATGCAAAAGCCCAGGAACTCGGCCACGACATAGTAATTGGAGAAGCTCAGGCTGCTTCGAAGCACCCCGGAACGATGCCAGATGCTCATCCCATGAGAGTAAGGCTGATATTTGATCGCAGGTCGGGCAAAATACTGGGGGGCTGTGCCTGCTGCACTCACGCTGTTGGTGAGGTGTCAAATTTGATATCCGCAGCCATCGTGAGCGGAATGACCATGGAGCAGATTGCTATGTTCCCTATGGGTACCCATCCCTGGCTGACGGCATCGCCACTGGCATATCAGTTTACTGACGCCGCCAGCAATGCTCTTCACAAAGCGAAGAGTGCAGCGATGGCTTGAAGATAAACCTCAAAATTTGCTATTTCGCCATTTTGAATATGTGCTCGCTTTAATGCAGTCTTACACGAAAGCCGTTTCTCGGGTCCAGTCATTAAAGCATTCTCATCTGCCGGCGTTACCCTTTTAGGTTTCCAATTCTTTCAATAAGGTCGCTCGTCTTCTGCTTTAGCGAGATAACAGTAGCCTGTAGCTCTTCTTTTGATACCGGTACCAGTTCTACAATTGCTCCCTGCGGGCATATACCAAGGCAAAGGCGGCATTGGTTGCACCGACGCTGGTCTATCTCAGCATAATTCCACCTGAGGGAAATAGCCCCTGTCGGGCAGTTTTCAGCACACAGTCCGCACCCAAGACACAGTTCTCTTCTTACTTTAGGCATAATGTTACTCCTAATCCATTACCCAGTCCTAGCTAGGCTTGTCTTCTAGCAGCGTCTGGCAATCAACCTGATATAGCTTGTCCTGACTTTCGACATGGTCGATATATAATATCCCATTAAGGTGATCAATCTCATACTCCAAGACTTCAGCCACCAGACCATTGGCTTTGACTTTAATCCTTTTGCCTTGACGATTCCTGCCTTTAACAGTGGCTTGAGCTGACCTTTTTATCTCACCAATATAGCCGTGAACACTCAGACAGCCTTCAGTCACCTCTTGCTCACCAGTGCGCTCAACAATCTCCGGGTTGATGATAAAGGTCGCCATACCATAACATCATCTGCCGGCCTTCGCAGATATATTTCTGAATTTGATTATATTATCGTCTCCTTTTCATCAACTCACAGTATCGGCTCCTATTACTTGAGCTACCAGAGTTTTAGCTTCTTCCGTAGAGACACCTGGTTTCGCAACCAGGGCACCTACTGGACAAACAGCGACGCAGGCAAGACAATAATCGCATCCGGCCTCAGCCAAAGGGATATCCCCTATGGTACTGACCCTGGTCTCGATGCCTTTGAAGGCAAAGTCGAGTATGCCAGTGCCCCGCTCGTGACATGCCCAGACACACCTGCCACATAAGACACACTTGTTAGGGTCATAAGTGAATAGAGTATGGCTGGAATCTACAGGTAAATCACGCGGAATCCGTCTCAATCTTGTGAGCTTCAGTTTCAAACCGAGGCGTGATGCAATATTTTGCAGTTCGCAATTTCTATTCTTGGCGCAATTACGGCAATCAAGCTTATGATGGGAAAGTAGAAGCTCAAAAGCAGTGTTTCTTAGCCTCTGAACCCTGGGCGTATTGAGGCGCACCACCATGCCATCCTTGACTTGCTCGGTGCAAGCCGTTAAAGGAGCATCTCTGCCTTCGATTTCAACAAAGCAAAGACGACACGAGGCTAATGGCAGGTCGGCTTGTCTAATTGCACATAAATTAGGGATGTAAAAGCCATTGTCCAAGGCTGCCCAGAGCAATTTATCGCCTTCCCGCGCTTTTACTTCTATCCCATTGATAAGTAGAGTGACTAGCTGCATGTTGCTCCCTCAATAATTCCTGCCTTGAGAGCTTTCCGCACAATGAAATCCCCAGCAGAATAACTCCAATTTGGTTCACTCGTCACCAAGAACTGTTATCAACTTAAATCCGGGCACAACGCTCTTAAGTTTATCTTCGAGTATCTCAATTACTACATCTTTGGTTGGTTTTGCTCTGTCAACATGGCAAGCGGAGGGATTTGAAAGTGGTCTATAATATTGCAGTGTCACCACTCCCTCGCTTATATCCTTCAAGCGAATATCGGCTCCCCCCAAGCTGGGTCTTATGCCAGCTAGTACTCCTTCCACCTTCTCGTTCAATTGATGTTCCATTGTTCCATTATAAATCACAACATTGCCAGATACTCGTCAGCATATTTAGCATTTACTGCACCCTCGAACACCTTCCCATCCCTCACCATTTCCAAGGCTAGATACTCACTTGCTGCCATGCCCGAGGAAGCTCCACTGGCTGTGCAGGAAATGAGATGCCGACCGGCACCGCTGACTTCACCACAAGCGAATATTCCTTGCTTACTGGTCATCATCTTGTCATTTATCTTTACGAAGCTTCCTTTCATCTCCAACCCAGCCTCCTGCGCTAGCCTAGTATCTGGCTCCGTTCCCACACAGACGACTATCCAGTCGACACCTATTTCTTTCTCCGCACCGGTCTTATCATTTACCAAGACTGCTGTCTGTACCCAGTCGCCACCCCTTATCTCCTTCAACTCGGTGTTATACCAAATCTCGACCCCTTCTTTTTGTAATCTCTTGGTCATGATGGGATACGCTCGCAGCGACTCCCTCCGGTGTATCAGGATAACCTGACTGGCAACAGCTCTGGCTAACAGCGCACTTTTGGCTGTCGTATTTCCGCCACCGACAATCAGTACCCGTTTTCCAGTGAACTGGCCCACATCTCGCTTGGCATAATAGGACACGCCCTTAGCGGCAAATGCTTCCTCTCCTGGTATGCCCAGCCGCTGCATCGTGCTGCCAGTTGCAATAATAATAGCCTGTGCACTGTATTCGCTCTTCTCCGTAACTACAATCTTGTCATCAGCCTTAAGACTAATGACTTTTTCCATCCGCAGTTCTGCGCCCACTCCTGAGGGAGGTGGCGAAGTAACCTGCTTCTCCATGGTTTCCATTAATAAGGCCCCGTCCCCGGCAGGAAAACCGGGGTAGTTGCTTACAGTATAGGCGATAGCACCCTGTCCACCTGTCCAGTTACCCTCTAACACCAATGTGCTCCAGCCGTCAAGTTGGGTGAAGAGGGCTGTCGACAATCCAGCGGGGCCAGCACCAATTATTACCACATCTCTTTTTTCCATATTATCCTCTTTCCATAATGGCGCTTTTCACAGTTTGCCTATTGGCACGAGACCGCTTTTATTGGCCCTCGGCTTTCAGTGGTTTCCAGACAACCAGCAGTTCGCCAGCAAGACCAGAGCTGGAATGCTGGTGTGAGCACCCTTTGACAAAGGTGAGGACTTCCTCCAACACATTTGCCTCATCGGCAGGTATTGTTGCCCCCGTGCTCCAGCCACATTTCTGGCAAGATAATTGACAAGAAACCTCTATCTTTGCCATATCATCCCCCTTTCAGTTTAACCAATGCTGTTCTATCGTGATATTCTAACGCTCGTTTAGGCTTAACAAGACTGGTTCATACTACGAAGACCGCCTCAAGCGGACATGCTTCAACACACTTGGCACAACCTCGACAGAAGCGCGACGGGTGCGAAAAAGGAAATTCGCGTGGCGCCTCCTGTCGCAGCACCTTGTTCGGACACTCAAGCATAGCAGCACATATCCCGCCATCACACCTTTCGGGATTGCACTTCTTATAATCGATCATAGCCGTCGGATTTGGCATAGCTCTACCTTATTCTCACACGCCTTCAAACCAGCCATAAATATATCTTCTCAAGTAGGTCTCATCAGGAAAAGCTCTATCTACATCCTCCTCTTTGAATGCATACTTGTACCGAGAACAATATTCCATTAGTAGCTTATATGACTGGTTCAGACTCTTCATCATTTCTTCACCTTTAACATTTTCACTGCCGCTCTTATCTGGATGGTATAGAAAAGCCTTCTTTCTGTAAGCCTGTTTTATTCCATCAAGTCCGGCGGATTGTCCTAGGCCCAGTAATCTACTCGCTTTATCTATCTCATCGAAGCTGGCCACGACTAAAGCCTCCCTATCCATTGCATTACACATCTATCATGTTCCTGCGCTGACAAACATAGCTACAGTAGTCCCTCGACCTTTGCTCTAATCATGTTGTCGGGAACAGCACCAAGGCTCTCATCTACAACCTGACCCTTGTTGAAGAATAGCAACAGTGGTATGCTCATAACCTGATATTCCCGAGCTGTTTGTGGGTTTTCATCCACATTCAGCTTACAGAACTTGACCTTGTCTTTATACTCCTTTGATAGCTTTTCGGTTATTGGGGCAATCATAATGCAGGGGCCACACCACGGCGCCCAAAAATCAACCAATACAGGCACCTCGGACTTCAGCACCTCGTCTTCAAAGTTCTCATCCGTAATTTCCATCACCATATCTAATACTCCTCTTTATATTCGTCATTTTCCCTTACCCAAATTCGGTACACTTTTTCACCACTCTCCTCGTAGCACTGTAACCCCCTTGAGTCAACTTCCTCTACCTTCACATTCTGTTTCCCATTCAGTTCAATGGCCTGACTCAGCCAGTTTCTATAATGCGCCCCACCGCCAAAGTAAACTTTTATCCATTTGTTGCCCTCTTTGTCCACCCTCCGCCGGACTTCCTCCTCTTCGGCCATTCTCCTGCGAACAATGTTTTCCTGAGCCAGATGCTCCATGGTCATGTGTACGCCTCATCTCAGCCCTAGGAGGTTTGCCCAGTTTGAGAAAACCCTCCAGCTTTGGGCATCTCCTCTGTTGAAATCACACTATCCAGTAAGCGTTTCAACGACTTCTGGTCCTGAAAACCAACAAGCTTCTTCACCAGCTGAGAATTACGAAAGACGAGTATGGTAGGAAGGACATTGACACGATATCTGGCTGACACCTCAGGGCTTTTGTCTACATCTACCCTGGTAAACTTCGCACTATCAATATATCTCTCAACCAACTCATCAGCCAAGAGACAGGTAGGGTAGCAGGAGCGACACCACTCCGCAGTGAAGCAAGTGAGTACGGGCAGTTCACATTTCAGCACTTCCCTCTCAAAGTCATTTTCTGTAATCTCCCTCATGGCACTACCCATTTGCTTATCGTTCTTCTTTACTGTGTACTGTGTATGCCGAAAACAACAAAAACACTGATTATCCACTATAGGCATTTTTAGCTTCGTTTCAAGTCCCTACAAAAGCCCTGACGAAAACATCCGGTACAGGAGTCCTGTCATCGGGCAATCCCAGTCCCTCTCTTGCCTCATAATAATCCGTGCTTCCAAATGACTGCTCTGGACCAAAAATAAGATACAATGCTTGTCTCAATTCCTCCAGCGCACAATTGAGGTCAGTAGAATTAAAAACAGGGAGCAACAGCGAATGTGAAGCGTATTCAGAAGCGACCTCCTCACCATAATTCTCATGTAACCAGCCCCGACACAATCGATCAATCTGACTACTAGTCATAGCACCCCCTTCGGCAACCGCTTGGCTGGCCGCATTTCCTCTTTGCCTTCGCACTGCTGGCAGCAACCCTCAAAATATAACTCAGCCTTCGTTGCTTTGAAGCCATATTTTTCTTGTACTGTATCCATCAATTTCCGAACGAGCGGGCTTTCAAACTCAATTACCTTTCCACATCCCCGACAGACCAGGTGTTGGTGCTCTGGCGAATGCTTTATCTCGTAGTAGCAGCAAACCTTGCCCAGCCTTCTCTCATCAATCAATCCCAATTGCTTGAAAAAGTTGAGGCTCCGGTATACTGTAGCCGGACTGATGGAGCGGTCCCTGACGCTTGCACGCCGGTATAATTCTTTGGCATCTATGTGTTCCTTTGTCTCTCGGAGCAACTCTAAAAGCAGCTTTCGTTGATTCGTAAGCGGACGCCTTTTAATAATCTTATTTGTGTTGCGAATGAGTCTCATTATCTTATAATGTACACGCTCATAACCTTTCTTGTCAAGCAAGATGGAACGGTGCGGGATGGGTTATAAGAGTTTTTTATCTTAACAATAACGGATAGCGGCTTGAGTGGCTGGATGGCTTCCGTATTCCGTTCCTATTTATTACCGACAAGCAGACAGGGATTGAGTTCGTAGATAGGAGTACCAACCCTGCTTGAGTCGGTAAGCGAACTGAGTTTAGGGCTTATAATGCCACAGGCTTTAAGTTCGGATAAGAGAGGGTCTACCCTGTCCCCCAAGTCGAGTTCGGTGCATAATCTCTTTATTTGAATACCGCTGATTCGACGGCCTTTAGCTTCGGAGCCGATTCTTGATACTAAGGTTTGCACCTTGTCAATTTCTGGCTCGCCTATATCTTTAAATGCTTCCGCAATAGCGACCTCCGGGTCCCAGCGGCCGGTCTGACTGGCATCCCTCACAAGATGTTTGACAACATTTACCGATTGGTATATCTCGCCAGGCTGAGCTGTAAGTATCTTGTCTTCCCAATCACCAGCCTTGGCATCTCTAACTGGGAGCAATAGTCTCCATCCATACCCCAAAATCAAAATGTCTTCAATGTCTTCGCCAACAATTGCTTTTGCTTCTTCAAAGGTTATTTTCCCACTTCTGATAATTGCTTCCAGAAGTTGAGCCATTCCGGCAGCATCGTCAGTCTTCATGAAGCTGGTCAAGGCATCCTTTAGTTTGTTCATACTAACTCATAGCCTTTAGCATTACATTCCTAATCAGTTCCGCTAAGCTGCGATCAGCAAACGTCCATCCTAATTGTCAGGGGTCACTTCGGCTACATTTGGATACACTTTTTGGCCCTTCGGGCAGTTATCTTTCTACTTTTAACAGTTTGTCTACCCTCCGCAGCAGTTATTGGAGGCTGACCGGCTTCTCGATGTAATCTTCAACCTCCAGTTCCATGCCTTGGGCCACAGAGGTATTAATCTCGCCCATTCTCTGTGAAAAACTGGTTAATAAGATTACCAGAATTTTGCTCACTTCAGGGTCAGCCCTTGGTTTCCTCGCAGCTGTGAAACCATCCTCGAAGGGCATGAGCACACCAAGAACAAGCAGGTCAGGTTCCTCAGCCCTTGCAGTTGACAGAGCAAACACACCGTCGTTGTCGGTGAAGATCGGCTTCTGAGTTGTAGCGTGTACTGAAATACTTCCTATTGTTATTTAGAGTCTTATATCTATACCTTGCTAACGTCACAGAGAAACGCCCTGAACTCGGGCATCATGGTATTGGGGTCGCACACTCGTGCTGTCAGCACATTAGTACTATCTCCCTTAGACAGTCCCACATATCCCCAATGCCAGGGCAGAGCAATCTGGTGAATCTTGCTCCCATTGACAGCCAATGGCTGAAGCCGCTTCGTTACCGAAGCAACAGCCTTAACCTCGCCGCGGGCGCTCCGGATGATTACCTTGCTCCCATTAGCAATGCCCTTTTCCGCAGCCAGTTCCTCGCTGAGCTCAACAAACATTTCAGGCATCATCTCCACCAGCCAGGGAAGATTACGGGTAAAGGAGCCACTGTGGAGATGCTCCAACAAGCGAAAGGTGGTAGCCAGAATGGGATACCTCTCTGCTTCACCCTTCACCTCACCAGCACAGACCGCCATTACAGGGGAGCATTGGGTAGAGGACATAGGATTCATCACCGGGCTTTCATACGGCTCGTAATGTTCTGGCAAAGGACCGTCAACTCTACCTGGTCCGAAAAGGCGTCCCCTTCCCTCCCAGTTCATGATGAAGGGATATATGGCCCCGGGTGGTGGCCCACCATCAGGAGCATCCCCAACCCATTTCTTGTGGTCAGCGTCCCACTGAATAACCGGGCATGTTTTATTCCAGGGATTCCCGGCGAGGTCTATAGAAGCACGGTTGTACCATATACGCCTATTCAGTGGCCAAGCCCATGCCCAGCTAGGAAAAAGACCGATGCCGGTAACATCAACAGAGTCACGTCGGGCAGCCATGTTGCCAGCTTCGGTGTAACTGCCGCAGAACAGCCAGTTGCCACAGCTGGTGGTGCCGTCATCCTTGAGCTCCAGCGAGCTAGGCAACAACTTACCGGTCGTCAGGTTATAGCCATTTATCTCACTGGCTACCTGGTGGGCATCAGGCAGGTCGCCATAGTCCCAGGTCAAATTGATGACAGCCTCAGCATTAGGACCGCCCTCGTCAGCATAAAGGTCCTTCAGCTTGAGCATCAGCCTGTTGATAATCCACAGGTCTTCTCTTGCCTCGCCCGGGGGGTTGCTTCCCTGATAGCGCCACTGCATCCAGCGGGCGCTATTGGTAACGCTACCTTCCTTCTCCAGAGAACTTGCTGCGGGCAGAAGGAAGACTTCAGTATAATTTTTTGCTGAATCAGTGCCGGGCCTCTTCCACACCGCTGCCGTCTCTGTCTCAAAAAGGTCAATGACCACCATCCAATCCAGCTTCTCCAGGGCCTCTCGTGTGTAGGTACTATTGGCTCCGCTTACCGCCGGATTCATTCCCCAGCAGACAAGCCCCTTTAACTTTCCGCCATGCATCGCCTCAAAAAGGTTCATCCATGAGTAGTTACCGCCCAGCTTTGGCAGGCAGTGATAGCTAAAATCATTATCTCTGGTAGCATATTCTCCGTACCATGACTTTAGCAGACTGACAATATGCTTGGGACGGTCGGTCCATGGGCTGGTAGTGCTGGGCACTTTTGATTTAGCGGGCGTACTATTCAGATATTTCTCCAGGGTCTCGTGCTGGGCCGAGGGAGGTGGCAATGTCCCTGGGAGCCAGTGGAAAAGCCGACCCTGCAGAGAGCAACCGAGGCCGTTTGATGCTCCAGCGATGCCATTCACTCCACCACCGGCCACTCCAATATTACTCAGTAGGAGTTGCAGAATGCCGTAAGCGCGGACATTCTGAGTGCCATGGGTGTGCTCGCAGGCACCGGAGGAAAGGACAATAGCTCCTGCCTTGTCCTTCGCACCGGTTTCAGCATAGGTCTGGCAAACTCTAAGGTAGATGTCTTTGGGCGTGCCTGTTACAGCACACACAGTATCACAATCATAACGAGAGAAGTGTCCTTTGAGCAGTTGGAAGACGCAATGCGGGTCTTGCAGGCTTTTATCCATCTCAGGGACACCGTTTTTATCCAGCTTATATTGCCAGGTTGACTTGTCGTAGCTCTTCTTAGCAGTATCCCACCCAGTGAAAAGTCCATCTTTAAAGCCGAAGTTTGAGTTAACCAGAAATGAGGCATTGGTATATTCTCCCACATATTCCATATTATAGTTCTGGGGATTTCTTTCCATCTCGTCGAGCACATACTTTATCATCCCGCCGACAAAGGCAATGTCGGTGCCGGTCCTGAGCCGAGCATAGGTATCGGCTTTCGATGAGGTGCGGGTAAAGAGGGGGTCGACATGAATGAACTTGGCCCCCTTGTCCTTAGCCCGTGTTATCCACTTGAAAGCGATAGGGAAGGTCTCGGCTACATTTCCGCCGATAGCCATAATACAGTCGCTATTGCCCAGGTCAATCCAGTGGTTGGTCATGGGGCCCCGGCCCAACGTCTCTTCATTTGCGGCTACTGCTGTGGAAACACATATCCTGGCCTCATTCTCGATGTAGACCATCCCCAGGGCACGCTGGAGCTTGGTCATAAGATAAGCTTCTTCACTATTGGGGAAGACACTGCCGACCGAAGCTATCGCCTCAGTGCGGTTGACAATGTGTCCTTCCTTGTCCCTGTTCATCCAATTGGCATCACGAGTTTCCTTAATTTTCCTGGCAATCTGTTCAATAGCCCAGTCCCAACTTTTCTCCTCCCACTCGGTTCCCCCTGGAGGACGGTAAAGCACACTGGTTAAGCGGGAACTATTGTCAATTAGCTGGCACAACGAAGCACCCTTGCTGCAAAGGGAGCCCTCGTTAATAGGGTGGTCCGGATCACCCTCGATGTTGATAATCTTCCCATCCTCGACCGCCATAATGGCACCACAACCTATCCCGCAGTAGGGACAGATAGTGGTTTTCTCCCCGATTTTCTTTCTCAGGGCTAGTTGCCTGGGGGCTGCAAGTGCCGCCTCCGGCTTTATTATCCCGTATAATAAGAACCCGCCAGTGCCGACCCCTGACAGTTTAATGAAATCTCTCCGGTTGATTTCCATGCTTATTTCTCCTTCCGAGATTGACCTGACATAAGGTGATGATTAGTGCTAAAATACGTTAAGCATCCGATAGAGATACTTGTGCCGGAGGCATTATACCCTACGGGGTATGGTAATATCAAGAGCTAAATCTGTGGAGGATAAGATGGCTAAGACAAAAGAACACCCAGATGTATCGCAGGATGCACTGCTAAGGCGCCTCAGGAGAATTGAGGGGCAGATTCGTGGTATTGAGAAGATGATAGCTGATGACCGCGACTGCGTGAGCATAGTGATTCAACTGGCAGCAGTTCGTTCTGGCATCGAGGGCGTCGGCGCCCTGATATTAAATAATTGCATGAAGCTTTGTTTCCACAAAGGTGCTGATGCCGCAACTGACATTGATTCTCTGTCAAAAGCAGTGGCAATTTGGGGGCGGGTGCGTGGTGGCGATGGTTTATCAGGGCCGATTCCTTGAAGAAGCGGCAGGCAAATCCTGGAAAATCAAAGGCGATTTCTCATTACTCAATCACTATCTCTTTACCTGCTCCGCAGTCGATGTAATTATCACCAAAGTACTCACTAAACAGTCTCCTTGCCACCTCGCCGCTGCAGTGGCACGGCGCTACCTTTTCCACTCCGAGCTGGAGCAAATCATCTGCAATATGGTTTACCTGGGATGGAGATGCACCACCAAGATGAAAACCACCAATTATTAAATAGATTTTCTCTCCGGTAATCTCCCTGGCCTTTCTGGCGATATTCTCTATGCCCGGATGAGCACAGCCCGTTATCACTACCAGGCCCTTTGGAGTCCTCAATAAAAGCGATTGTTCCTTTATACCTCCATTCAGTTCACCAGTGGTAAATATGCCATCAAAAAGCTCCCTGGCCTTATCTATTTCCTCGAGCTTTGCCCCGGCAGTTCTGACCTCGTTCTTTATCTGCTGAGGAAAAGAGATGGGCATGTAAACCGTGACCTTACTATTATGCTCAAGAAAGCGAGCGAGGCCGCTCACATGGTCGCCATGTGCGTGCGATAGCACCACTATATCAGTTTCCTCAGGGTTAATTTCTAGTTTTGACATGTTATGGAGCAGGATTATACCATCGCCTCCGGTATCAAACAGGATAGTCTTTTGTGGAAGCTTCACCAAGCAGGAGAAACCCCAGGCTGTGGTGAGCCTGCTGTCATAGCGATTGTTGTCATAGATTATGGTTATCTTGCTTTTCGTGTCTACCTTTTGCTCTGTTGGAATCATATCAACCTCCGATTGTTGGGCCGCACATGCCGTAAAAAGAATCAGGAGTGCCATAACCAGCCAAACGAGCTTTTTCTCAAGCAAATTCGTCTCCTGAAAAATAATGTGCTCATAGCTTGGGTCTACGCCGTAAAGTCGCCTCCAAATCCAGCGGGGTTACATCAGGCCTTTCTGCCTCATATACCGTTACCACATGGCTCAACCCTGCAAAATGGCTATACACGGTGTCTATCTCCTTCGTTGACAGTGGCTTTACAGGGCAAGGGCGCAGTGGGGTATTTATCTGAATCTCGTCCGGCGAAAGCTTTTTGGCCAGCCTTGCCATTTCTGCTGCACAATTCATATTCGTCTCCATGAACATCATCTGCAAAGCCAGTTTTCCAGAGTATTGCGTTCTAAATATCTGTATAGCCTGTATGATATCGTGAAAGGTATACTCGATATTGGGCCTGTTGATTTTATGGAATAGGTCTTCCGCCGGGGCATCGATTTTGGCCACTACCAAATCGGCCCGAGCAAGTTCCTGACGCACATTGTATAGGGGCATTAGCGAGGAATTTGTCAGGACGGCAATCGGCAGGTGGAGAGTAGCTCTCGCTAGCTCGATTGCCTGCCCTAAATTGCTGGCTAGCGTGGGCTCGCCCACACCAGAGAAGGTAGCGTAATCAGCATCTACGTCCTTTACATTATCTAAGGCTTCCCCCAGTTCCTTGATTGATATAAATTCCCTCCGCTCAGCAGTTGGGTTTGTTGTTCTCCCCAATTGACAGTAAATACAATCAAAGGAACATGTCTTACCCTTAGTAGATAACAAGTCTATACCTAGCGATTTCCCCAACCGCCATGATGGTACCGGACCATAGATTACTGACTTCATGGCTTATTACCACCAGCGACAGCATACTCTCTCATATTCGCACGGGGCTTTCTCTATTTGTTTTAGTGCCCCTTTCAGTGACTTTTCTGGCAACGATAATTGTAAATCCAGCATCAGGGGAAAATCCTTCTCGCGGCATCTCCATCTCATCTAATTCGTTGGGCTTCTGAAAGAGCGTTGAAATAACCTTCTCAATAGCAAATCCGGTATGCTCCAGAAGCTCAGTCACTTCCTGGTAGCTGTAGAAAGTGGCATATTTGTAGAAACGATGCCCTTGCTCTTTCTTTTCTGAATAAAATCGGCCCCAGGGGCTGTCCCGCAACACCAAACCAAGCACTAATTTCCCTTCTTTTTTCAATATACGGTGAGCCTCCAGCAACACAGCCAGAGGCGAATCGATAAAACAGAGGGTCACAATCAGGAAGATTGAGCCAAAAGTCTCCTCACCAAAAAACCGCTCTTCCCCCTTTGCTTGAAAAACTTTTATGCCTCGCGTCCTGGCTATTGCTAAGAGCTTAGCCGATGGGTCAATTCCCGTTTTTATGCCCAGTGCCTGGGCAAAACGTCCGCTGCCCACTCCTATTTCAAGCCAGGGTTTAGGGAGCAAAGGCAATACTTTCTGAAAGACTTTGACCTCTATAGCAAAGATGAGCCTTCCTTCATCTTCAAACCAGGCATCATAGGCTGAAGCCAGGGCATCAAAAGCAGAAATCCTATATCCCATCAAACCAGCCATCACGAAATCGATGTAACAATTCTTCATCAGGATAGCATTCGATTACATCTTCCTCAGTGAAGGAGTAGCTATACCTGTTAACATAATCAAGGAGCAACTCATAAGCCCGGTTGAGCTGTTTCATCATATCATCATCTTCAGCTCCCACCTGTGTCTTTACATCAGGATGATAGCGAAAAGCCATTTCCCGGTAGGCTTGCTTTATCTCTTCTACCGTTGCTCTGTCCCGGAGTCCCAGCAATTTTCGAGCTTTGTCTATTTCCTCAAATCTAGCCATTTAGATTCTCCCAGCAGCTAATAGCACACAAAGTCTCTTATGATGTCTTTTCACAGTTCGTCCCTGATATTTAGATAATATTTAGCAACCTCCCTAGCCTCCCATCGCTTTACTCAAGCAACTATCCGTCAAGCGAAGCCCTGTCCGCCTTGTTCAATAACCACGGAGTGCCCCTCCCAGAAATCGATGCGCTTCAGCTTGCCCTCGAGATATTTCTCCTCACCAAGCAGATTCACAAGCTGAAATCGACCATTTTCCGCCTCAATGCGGACCACGTCACGCATGGCTTCTTTTAGCTCACCATTATTATCAACGTAAACTGTAGCTATACACATTACTTCCTCCACGGCTTTGATTCACTCTTTCGAGAGCAGTATATCCACAATCCCTCTAACTCCATCCGATGACAGATTTTCACTCAGCTTACGCCCTTCCAGACAAGCCTCGAAGATTTTGGGTTCATTGTGGACAACGCCGATGACTTCCATGCCTCTTTTCCCCAGTTCCTTTTTCAACCTGGCTGTTATTTCCTCCGAGTCTATTTTATTAAGTACAGCCCAGGTCTTGTCTATACCGGCACCGGCAGCCAGCTCCTTTATTTTTAGAGCCAGCTCCAAAGATTCAAAGGATGGTTCAACTACCGCCAGCACTTTATCTATGCTTGTCTCGATGCCCCTGCCAAAATGCTCCACGCCCGCTTCCATATCAATAATTGCCACTTCATCTGCTCCGAGATAGAGCTTCTTCAGAAACTCTCGACTCAAGACTCCCATAGGACAAGCGCACCCTTCAAGCGAATGAAGTATTTTCCCGACACTCAGCAGTCGGATACCATCTCTCTGCACTATATGCTGAGAGGGGATATCCTTAACCAGTATTCTATCCCGAGCCAGAACTTCCATTTTAACCTCAGACTCTCCTGAAGAGAATTTAACCGACATTTTCTCCTTTAGACCTCGTTTACCCCCGACAAGCTCCATGAGAGGAACCGGTGGGTGGTCGAGACCAAGAATCCGGTAGAGGCTTGAGTTCGACTCGTCTGAATCAACCACAAGGACCAGGTAGCCTCTGGCTCTAAATTCATTTGCCAGCAACGTGACGATTACGCTTTTCCCAGCACCGCCTTTACCACAAACCGATATTTTCATTTTGCCTTTATTAGCCTCCATTTACGCTGGCTCGGTTGCCACAGCTTTGATGAGCGCACTGGCAAAGCTATTCATCACCTCGGAATCGTAGCGCTCTATACTGCCCTCGTCGCAAAGTTGAGCTAGCACAGGGTCTATAGGTATCTGTCCCAGCAGAGGCGCCCCAGCCGCTTTTGCCATCTCTCCAGCCTTGCTCTTACCAAAGATCTCAATCTTTTTGTCTATTTCAGGTACGTAGAAATAGCTCATATTTTCTACTACACCTAAGATAGGAATATGCATGGCTTCCTGGGCCATCTTGACCGCCTTTCTCACTACCATTGCTGCCAGCTCCTGAGGGCTGAAAACTATTATTACGCCCGATAGAGGCAAAGACTGCATAACAGTGAGTGGTGCATCGGCTGTTCCAGGTGGCAGGTCGACGATAAGGTAATCCAGATAGCCCCAGAGAACCTCTTCCCAGAACTGTGTGATGGCCTTGCCGATTAAAGGGCCTCTCCAGATAACGGCATCATCCTCGTGAGGTAAGAGAAGATTGATAGACATGATCTCAATTCCCATTCGAGATAGGACTGGCAGCATACCATTCTCACCACCACCCGGTCTGACACCGCCTACGCCGAACATTTTGGGTATGCTTGGACCGGTAATATCGGCATCGAGAATACCAACATCTTTGCCATGGCGAGCCAAAGCGATGCTAATCAAAGATGTTACCAAAGACTTGCCGACTCCACCCTTGCCACTCATCACGGCAATCACTTTCTTGATTTCATTGACATCTTTGGGTATTACGTCAACGAAGTCTAT
>CAZUEB010000014.1:0-19173 GCA_964619115.1 uncultured Dehalococcoidales bacterium | reverse complement strand
CCATGCCCACACATCTCTGGAAGCAGCAGGCTGTTCTCTGCCCCAACTCCCTCTGTAACTTCACCTTCTTGACCATATCCTCAGGGCTTTTGAAAAGAGAATTAAACCTGTTGACCTTTTCCCCGGTGAGCATTGAGATTGTGACCGCCAAGTCTTCACTCTCAGGCTCATGGGCAAGTTTGTAGGTCATAGCAATGGCGTTGGTGGAGGGTCTGATGATACGATTATCAACCCAATTTTCCACCTTTTCGCCAAGGAGATAGAGGTTAAGATTGAGCTGGCGTAGACTTTCTATATATTCATTAGCCGTTTTCAAAGCCATAACGGACTCCTTCCCTTTAGTTTTCACTGACAAACGTCTTTTTATTGTAGCACTTTTTATGTACAAGACAAGAATTGTTGATTGATGGCATTGCACAAGTTGCTAGAATGTAGAGATGCACCTGTCCGATTCTGGTCTTCTGTCGGACTTTTCATCGTAGAAACTGCGTTGCCAAAACTGAGCATACACGTGTAGGATTGCCGTTAGAAAGCCGGCAGCCACCAAGTAAATTTGATGCCAGTTACTGAGATAAGCCTGATGAAGCGTGGCTAGTTCTCAAACATGCTAAGAAGCGAGGTGTCTAGGGGATAGGAAAGCGGGTGAGCAGATTCGAACTGCCGACGTCTTGCTTGGGAAGCAAGCATTCTGACCACTGAATTACACCCGCGCTGAGATTTATATTACCTCTGCAATAACCTGATGTCAATAAGCCAGAGAAGTGCCTCAAGGAGTGGTTATTTTAATACCCAGTTGGGGGTTTTAATCTCTGATGAGGAAGCATGGTCTGGAATGTAGGGCTTGATATCAAGCACCGGTGTCCCATCTATGGCATCCAGGCCGATGACTTTCAGGATGTTATCTCGCCGCTCCATCAGTTTGACGGTAGTTATACCTATGGGATTGGGGCGTACCGGACTGCGGCTGGCAAAGACACCTACTAAAGGCAGGTCCTGGTTGCCTTTGGGGTGCACTTTAATTACCGAGCGCTGTGATGGCGGTATCTTGTGCATCCAGTAGATGACGATGATGTGCGAGAATTCGTCTATTCTGCTCAGGGCCTCTTCCAGGTCATTGTTGATTATTATCTCGGAGATAACTGTTTCCCGGTCTTCCCTTTTAGGTTCAGTTATGTTATTTTTGACGAGACCGACTGGTGTTAAATTTATTTCCATGACTGCATGTAGTTTGGCTGCTTCAAGCCGTCTAAGCTATGAGTCTATGCCTTTGTTCAGGGATAGCGAGTCTAAGTTAGTGGGGTCAGCGTCAGCAGTTTCCTGGCGATGTCAGGATATTTGGCGATAAAGAGTAACTCGTCCTCTACAAGTGGTTTCTGGGCACAGACGTTGGCAAATCTTACTAGTTCCAGGACTTTCTCTGCCTCAGCGGCATCAGCAAAAGCTATCTCTATTTGCTCTTCCGTCTCCTCTTCCACTTCGCCGCCTATTTTCTCCTGAATTCTTTTCATTAAATGTCTGAAGCCAGATATGCCGCCGTATTCACCGGAACATATTTCTCTACCTGTCTCCACGGTGACAGGTTCACCTCTGCCTAGCTCGGCGTAGTCATATAGCTCATAGTTCTGCGGGTCTTTCAAAACTCCGTCGGCATGAATGCCTGATGCATGAGCGAATGCATTAGCGCCAACGCCGGGCTGGTTTATTGGTATGGGAACGCCAAAAGCATAGCTGGTGAAGTTGGCTATTTTCCATGACTTTGATAGGTCAATCGGTCTTCCCATCTGGTATTTGTCAGCAAAGCCTTTTGATTTTATTATTGCCAGTACTGTAGCTACAAGGTCGGCGTTGCCAGCTCGTTCACCAATGCCGTTGATAGTTGTATTAATATAGGCGTCTTGTCCGCCGTCTATGGCGCCTTTAGCTCCGGAAATGGAAGTAGCTACTGCCATACCAAGGTCACCGTGGCAGTGGATCTCAATGGGCATAGCTGCGTTTTCAGCCAGCGCTTTTGCCGCCTGGTATATGGTGAAGGGGTCATCATAGCCAAGCGTGTCACAGTACCTGAACCTATCGGCACCGTGCAACCTGGCTTGTGAGGCGAACTTTATTAAGTAGTCAATATCTGTTCTCGAGGCGTCCTCAGCGTTCACGCCTATAGATTCAGCACCATATGAGCGGGCGGCATCGACGGCATCTATCATCATCTTTGTAATATCCTCTCTGGATTTCCTGCCCTGGAATTTGCCCTGGATCATCTGCTCAGAGGTCGAAATGGAAATGTTGAGGTGTTTTATATCAGGTACCAGCTTGAAAGTCGTTTGTACATCTTCCACCGTTGCTCTAATCCATCCGCCCAGGCGTATAGGTTTTAAAACGCCCATCTGGGCTAGTTCAAGGTTTGCCTTGAGATAATTCGTTTCATGTTTGGTTGTAGGGAAGCCAAACTCTGACTGGAAAACACCCATCTCGTTAAGATAGATGTTGATTATTGTTTTCTCTAGCTTGGATAAGCCAAGTTTGGCTGTCTGAACGCCGTCGCGGTTTGTAACATCAAGTATATAAATCTTGCCCATAATATGCTCCAGAAAGTAATTTTTTAAATCAGGTAAATAGTCTCTTTAGTTAAGAAAAAGTAAAGGATATATCTATTTCTATTGAAAAAGAGTCATATGTTGTTGAAAATATTATATCTCATCCGGGGGGGCTTGACAAAATGTAGAGAATATGTTACTGTATCAGAGTCCCAAGTAATTGAGCTAACACCGGGGAAGCAGAGGCGCTGACGCAAGGTAGGCGAAGGCCGAAAAGTGTCAGAGGATGAGGAACCGGGAATGGCAAGGTTACTTGGGGCATTTTTTATTTCTTCTCACTCTCTTCAGTCAATTCAGGATTAAGCGCGCCGATAAACGGTAGATTTCTGTATTCTCCTTGGTAATCTAGTCCATAGCCCACTACGAATTCATCGGGGATTTCAAATCCTATGTAGTCAAGTGGGACGTCAATAAGGCGGCGGACTCGCTTGTCAAGTAAGGTGCAGACGCGCAGACTGGCCGGATTGTGCGACGCCAGGTGGTTAAGAATATAGTTTAATGTCATCCCTGTATCTACGATGTCTTCAACCATCAATACATCCAGCCCGGTTATGTTGATATCGAAATCTTTGGTTATATTTACTGCCGACTCGTTGTCAGTGCCGTAATAAGAGATTGCCATAAAGTCTACAGCAAGTGGCAAGGTGATTTGTTGCATCAAGTCTGACATGAAGCAGACGACGCCTTTCAGGATTCCAACCAGAACCAGATTTTTCCCCGTGTAGTCGCGTGAAATCCGTTTTGCCAGGGCTTTAACCCGTCGCTGAATTTGCGTGTGGCTGAATAGGACATGGTCTATACCCTCTACCTTTGTTCCGCCCAGACGCCCATAGCCGTATTTGGCCAATAGTCTGAGGTAATCGCTCTTGTTGAGAAGTTTGATGTTTATCTCAGGATAAAGCTCCCGGATGCGACGCAATTTGCGATTTTTCTCTGTAATCAGACTTTGCTTTAGCGTGGTGAGCTCGATATAGAGGTCCAGCTCAGGAAGATAGAAATCCGGCGTGAACATCTCTGCCACCTTGTCATTCTGCCAGGCCAGGGGGAAGGAGCGTGGTTCATAAAGCCACTCGATGCGGTAAAAATCAAGCAGTTTGGCAAATTCTTCTTCGCTGGAGTGGCCAAAGCTGGATGGTCTCAGCGAAGATGAAGGCAATTTAGGTGTCTCGGCTAGTTTTCGTCGTTTAGTTACGGTTTCTTCATGTTCTGTTTTTAATATCTGATACAATTCAGTTTTTTCCAGGGTTACGGCAACAATATCGGTCACAGTAGACAAAAAGTCCTTATCGGCTTGTGAGAATTGTCTCGGTTCGCGGGTATATGTTCTGATTTCCCCGATTACCTCTCCTTTTTGAGTTATAGGAGCTGCTAGTAATGAGCTTATCCTCTCCATCTCAGCGGCTTCGGGATATTGAGCTCGCTTGTCTTGTGTAACATCAAAGATAGCTAATATTTTCCCATCCAGCACTTCAGGGAGGCTCTTGCTAGCTTTCAGTGCTCCCTTTCGGAGATAAAGGTCACTAAGTCCATAGGCGGCTATGATGTCCAGGTGTTCTCTTTGAGGATTCAGAAGCATTATAGAGCATCCGGCAGCCTTCAGTGCTTTAGCTGCACTTCTGGCTATGGAATTAAGGACATTTTTCAACGGTAGAAGTGAGTTAGCGGTTCTACCTATTTGCTTGAATGCTTGAGAGTAGCTGTGCTCGCGGTTATCCACAACTGCTTCCCTTCAGAGTATATTTCCTCACCTATCCGCACTTAGTATAGCCGCAGCTGGGGCAGATATGGCAGCCCTCCTGGTAAATCAGGATGTTGCCACATTCGGGGCATTGTCCCGCCCAGTTCTTAGCTACTCCGAGGTCTTTGGTGGTGTCTGCATCTTTTTCTTTGGTATATTTTTCTAGGACGCTGGCGATGGCATCAGCGCAGGAGAGGATAGCACGGCCCTCTTCCCAGGCAACTGATGGACAGTGGATGCCACGAAGATGTTTGGCTACTGAGCCCGGGTCGATACCTGACCTTGCGGCCAAGGATATGAGACGGCTTGTAGCTTCCAGCTGCGCTGAGGCACAGCCGCCGGCTTTTCCCAGACTGGAAAAGACTTCACATATTCCTTTATCATCGAAGTTTACAGTCACATATATGTACCCGCATCCGGTAGTTACTCGTTCGGTAATTCCTTTGGTGACCTTGGGTCGTGGCCGTGGGGTGAGCTTGGCCTCGGCTTTCTCCTCCGTGTGACTGAGGTTTAGAACCTGGCTTTCGCGGCTTCGGTCCCGGTATATGGTTATCCCTTTCAATCCCAGTTTATAGGCAAGCATGTATACTTCAGCCACATCTTGTATTGTGGCTTCATGTGGTAGGTTAACTGTTTTGGAAACGGCACTATCGGTAAATTTCTGGAAAGCTGCCTGCATCCTAACATGCCATTCCGGGGTTATATCATGGGCGGTGACAAAAACATCTTTTATCCAGTCAGGGATATTCTCAAAATCTCGCAGACTTTTTCCTTCAGCGAGCTGTTGCATTAGTTCCGTGGAATAAAAACCTTCATTCCTGGCTATTTCTTCAAAGTAGGGATTGACTTCTATTAGTTGTTGACCGTCCAGAATGTGGCGAGTATAGCTGAGGGCAAAGAGGGGTTCGATGCCGCTGGAACAGCCAGCAATTATGCTTAATGTCCCGGTAGGGGCAATGGTGGTACGTGAGGCATTTCTGGGATTTAGCCCGTTGTTTGTATCGTAAATACTGCCTTTGAATGCAGGGAACAGACCTCTGTCCTCTCCGAGTTTCACCGATTCTCTGGTTGTTTCTTCAGATATGAAGCGCATGACGTTTTCCGCCACCTCTAGTGCTTTATCGGAGTTGTAGGAGATGCGGAGCTTGAGCAGCATGTCAGCAAAACCCATAATGCCAAGCCCTATTTTTCTAGTGGCTCTGGTCATTTTCTCAATCTGGGGCAACGGGAATTTGTTGACATCTATGACATCATCGAGAAAACGTACGCCCAGTTTAACGGTCTGGCGCAGCTTAGCATAATCAATTTCGGGGTTGTCAGTCTCGTTTTTGACAATTTTTGACAGGTTAATTGAAGCCAGGTTGCAGGACTCAAAAGGAAGCAATGGTTGTTCGCCGCACGGGTTGGTGCTCTCTATTTTTCCAAGCTTTGGGGTGGGGTTATTCTTGTTTATATTGTCGATGAAAACAATACCAGGGTCGCCGGTACGCCAGGCAGTGTCTGTGATTTTTTCGAAGACTTCTCTGGCGTTGAGTTTATCGACTACCTCTTTATTATGTGGATTTATTAAATTGTATTCTTTGTTCCTTTCTACAGCCTCCATGAAGTCGTTTGTCACGGCGACTGACAGATTGAAGTTGGTAAGTGCCTTCGGGTCTTCTTTGGCTGTGATGAAGTCGAGGATATCAGGATGGTCGATGTTTAGGATAGCCATATTGGCACCCCGGCGCATACCACCTTGCTTGATGACATCGGTAGCTGTGTCAAAGGCTCGCATAAAAGATACTGGACCACTGGCAACACCGCCGGTGGAACCAACCCTGTCTTTTTTTGGTCTGAGACGGGAAAAGGAAAAGCCGGTACCGCCGCCGCTTTTGTGGATTAGAGCGGTGTATTTTACAGCATCAAAAATGGACTCCATGGAATCATCCACAGGTATGACAAAACAAGCCGAAAGCTGTCCCAGTTCCCGTCCGGCATTCATCAATGTTGGGGAGTTAGGTAAGAATTCGAGAGAGGTCATGAGCCGATAGAATTTCTCTTCCCATCCAATGATGTCTGCCTTCTGGTTATAATTGAGTTCAGCCGAAGCAATGTGTTTGGCGACACGTCGGAACATCTCCTCTGGCGTTTCGATGATCTGTCCCTGGCTATCCTTTTTTAGATACCTCTTTTCCAGAACAGTGAGGGCATTTTGAGTTAGTTCTATTCCCAATTTAGCTTTGGTCTTCATTTTGGTTTGTGGTCTCTCTGTTGCTTTGGTCTTCTTGGCTTCTGGTTCTACTTCAGCCACTATCTTCGGGGTGGGTGATTCTGTTTTCTTGGTTTTCTCAGCCAGAATTTCCTTGACTGCCACTTCTATTTGAAAGGCAGAAGGTTCTTCTATTTCTTGTCTGGGAATAAGGTGTTCCATTCCCGGTAGGACTTGCCTTGGCTCTAGCCTTTGAATTATTTGACCGGCGAGTTCCTCGAGCAATTTTCTGTCGGTTATGCCCATAGATTCAGCAGCCGCGAATGTAGCTCGAGCGATACGGTTATGGTTATTGCCTCCGGGTTGATTCTTGCTTTGACGAGCAGCCATTTATTTCCGTCTCCTATGTCGTTGTCCCAAGACGGTTAGCTCTTCTTGGGATAAAAGTGGCAGCTGACCTGCCGGTGGCGCATTGGATTCCGTGTCTACCAGAATATCTACTGCCTGTTTTAATGCGGCGATGTCGGTAAATTCACGGTAGACACTAGCGAAGCGAATGTAGGCTATATGGTTCATTTCCTGCAGTTTTTCCATCACCATGTCGCCGATAATTGAACTGGGAATCTCGGTTTTGCCGAGGCGATAAAGTTCAGCCTCGATATTGTCTACAAGTTTATCAATGGTGCCTGTTGGCAGGGGGCATTTTTCGCAGGCCTTGCGAATACCAGATAGCAGCTTGTCTCTGTTGAATTCCTCGCGTCTGTCATCTTTTTTAATTACGAAAAGGTTTCTGGATTGTAAATGTTCGTAGGTTGTGAAACGGGTGCCGCAATGAAGGCATTGCCGGCGGCGCCTGATTCCGTCACCTATACCCCTGGAATCTATCACCTTCGATTCAATGTCACCGCAATAGGGACATTTCATCAAATACTCCCCCCTACACGATGTGGTACTGAACCATTCTACCCCAATATATAGATGGTGTCAAGCAGGTTGTAGACATAAAATGGGCAATAAAAAATCGGTAGTATGTCGTTGGAGAACGTTTGAACGTAAGGAGGTTATGCTATGTTAGAGTTAAATGAAAAGCAGGTCAGGCAAATCGCAAGGGAAGAAGCAATTAAATATGTGGAGGGAGAAAAGACACCAGACTTTTTCCCACTAGCTTGGCTGCTCGAAGAGGATGACGCTCCATCTGATCAATCCAAACCGCAAAACAGGATTAAATCCCAATAGCTTTAATTCCCAATTTCTTCTGATGCTCTTTGCATTTTTCGCTGAATTGCGAACTTGTAAGCAGTGGTTCTTTGGATATTTTGGCTTGTGCCCTTGCAGAAGATGCATTAGCAGCTAACTGGACAAAGACTTGATGAGCTAATTCGGGTTTTTGCCGCCGAACAAGGTCATGAAGATTAACGGAAGCATAATGTATACTAAGCCTAGCCAAAACTCGTTGGGTTTCCAACAACGCATCATTTAGGGAATTTAGCTGTTCCTGGAAGCCCTGTATTTCAATTTGTCTGATTCTACTGGAGAGTCTTTTATGGTTGGAGTGAATCCTTTTAATTTCACCTTCAATATCCTTGATCTTGGCGAATTCTCTAAGGAATTTAGCTTGCTCATCATCGTTTTGCATATATTGCCCCCTTACATACGATTATAGCACTCGTGTCAATCTACATCGGCGTATGCTATTATGTATTATATGACCACCGTTTTCTTTGATGAGTGCTATGATAACAATCATAATTATTTGATTCTTGGGGCATTGTTTAATCCCGAACCACACAAAATACATCGGATACTTAGGCAAGAAAAAAGAGATAGAAATTATCTCAACTTGGATGGGACGGTAAGGGAAATTAAGTATGTCCTTTGTAATACCCATTATCGCTGTGATGTAGCCAAATGTGCCGTTGATTGCTTTGTGGGCAGTTCGTCTTTATTTAGGGCAATAGTGATTGACCAGAGACCCAATACGGGCTTTAGCTTAGACTACTTTGGCAACCCAAATGAGGGTAAGGCGATTAAAGAAGCACGAGCCTACAAAAAGTTCACGGAATTATTATTAAAATCAAATATTGCGGATGTGTCCGGGGGGACACTGTATGCAGATAGATTAACTCGTTGTAAGGGGGATGCTTTTGTGCCATTGATTACTGAGTCGTTTGGCAAGCCAAATTGCAATTATTCAATTGGAAAGAATGAGCCAGTATTCAGGTATGTGCAAGAAGTGGACACCGCACTAGAACAATATCATGTGGGCCAAATAGGTGATATCTTGCAAGGGGCTATTTTATGTGAATTAGTGCCACCTCATAATCGATATAAAAGAGAACTAAATACATATGTTAAGAAACAACTCAATATTAGTTCGCTTGGACAAACGTATTGGCAAAATTTGCCCAAGTGGGAACAAGATCTAAAGCACCCCAAATATCAGGTGTGGTATTGGGAGCCAGATTAGAATCGAACCTCTTTATGATCATCAAGTATACTTTATGATCATCATCTTGCCATATTGTTGACAAATGTGATATAATGGGAACCAAGAGTGCGGGCACGACTTGGAGGTGTCCATTGCGTCCTAGAGACTGCGTTTATGTGGACTACCGGTAACACAAGCGAGCGCCCGCACCTCGATTTATAGTTAGCCCCCCCATTCTGGCAATTTTGTTAGTGTTTGACATATTCGCCCTAAAGTGGCATAGTCTAAATGGACATGAAACAAATCAAAGATAAGAAACTAGCCAAGCAAATAGCGCAAAAGCCTATCTCCAAAGACGAGTTTGAAACTGCACTCGTGAAGATGTGTCAAGCAAAGAAACCTCAATCTGATTCAAAACCGTCAAAAACATAGGCTGTTCGTCTTTGCGGTGATTGTACCTGAACGCATACTCGTCAATGTAGTTTTGTAGATACCTTTCACTTACCGAGTGATACACGCCACGAATACCACCCTTTAACAAGCTCCAGAAACCCTCTATGGTATTTGTATGCGCATCGCCCATAACCCAAATTTTAGAGGCATGATGCACCCGCTTGTGCTAATAACCATGTTTCGATAATCGGTCGTACATCTTGTACTCATCTGTATATATCATGTTTTGTGGCATAAAAAATAAAAGAACAGAGCGGCAATTTGGGTTGCCGCTCTGCTGGGGAGGGTGGAGGGTTTGATGGAGGGTTACTGGTGGGGTAATCTGGCTTGTGATGAGGGTGCTGGTTGGGCAGCGGGGTAGTGTGATGTTGAGCGACGGAGAAACGAGGGGACATCAAGACTATCTTCGGCAACGCCTCTTAGCAGGCGCCGCAGCTCAGCTTCGGTTGGTACTCCGGCTCCGTACTGGGCGGTGAAACCGGTGGCGACGATGGTAATTTGAACTTCACTCTCCATCTGTGGGTTAAAAACAACCCCGAAGATGATGTTTGCATCGGGGTCAACTGCTTGAGCGATGACCTCAGCAGCTTCATTGCACTCGAAAAGAGTGAGGTCACTGCCGCCGGTAACGTTGAACAATACTCCCTTGGAGCCATTTATTGAGACATCAAGTAACGGACTGGCTAACGCAGCTCTGGCAGCTTCGACGGCTCTGTTTTGGCCGGAGCCCCGGCCTACTGACATCCAGGCGGGACCCGCATTATGCATTATTGACCTGATGTCTGCGAAGTCGAGGTTGATCAAACCGGGAACAGTGACTACTTCGGCAATGGCCTGAACTGCCATCCTTAGTACGTCGTCAGCCAGCCTGAAGGCGTTATCTACAGTGGTTTTGGCGTCACACAGCTCAAGGAGTCGGTCATTAGGAATTATAACTAATGTGTCTACTTTGTCACACAGTTGCAAGACACCTTCCTCGGCTACTTTGTTGCGCCGGGTGCCCTCGAAACTGAATGGTTTGGTTACGATGCCGATAGTTAAGGCGCCACTCTGTCGAGATACATCGGCAACAACGGGGATGCCACCAGTGCCGGTGCCACCGCCCATTCCAGCGGTGACAAAAATCATGTCGGCACCGGAAACCACCTCACTAATCGTTTGTCGGCTCTCTTCGGCTGCTCCAGCACCAACGGTATGGTCGCCGCCGGCACCTAGCCCGCGTGTCAGTTTCTCGCCCAACTGGACACGTACAGGAGCTTCAGATAACGCCAAAGCCTGGGCGTCGGTGTTCATAGTGATGAACTCCACTCCTTTGATGTCCTCGCGGACCATTCGAGTAATAGCGTTGGAACCGCCACCACCGATGCCTATGGCCTTTATACGGGCTGGTGCATTAGAAAATGTTGACTTTGCCATTTTTAATTGCCTCCTTTATATTTTCTGCCTATCGTTTAGACACCGAAGAATTTTTTCAATACTGTCATGAAACCACTTAAGGCACCACTCTTCTTTTGTTGGGCTTCCCAGGTTGGTTTACCGTGGTTTCTCGTGCCCCAGAGAAGAAGACCAACTCCAGTGGAGTGAGCCGGGTCATGGAGGATGTCGGTAATTCCATATACCCCCATGGGTTCACCGATACGCGTCTGGACGCGAATTGTCTGTCGGGAAAGGGCTTCGAGACCAGCCAAGTTGGAGCAGCCTCCAGTGAGCACAAGTCCGGATGGAGCTAATGAGGCATAGTTGGAATCAGGCATTTCCAGTAGAATAAGCCTCAGCAATTCTTCCATACGTACTTTGATGATGTTGCAAAGGTCGCGGTAGGAAACGCTATGCCCATCCTCAACGCTCAGCGTGGAGTCCTGGTTCTTGCTGAGTACCTCAGGGTAAACGTTTCCATATTTCTTTTTCATAGCCTCGGCGATTTCGAATGGTAAGCCAAGACCGATTGACAGGTCGCTGGTGACCTGATATCCGGCTACTGGAATGATTGAGGTGTGGTAGATGCTGCCGTCTTTGAATACTGCTATATCGGTGGTGCCTCCACCGATATCAGCCAGGATTACTCCTATTTCTCTCTCTTCTGGTGTTAGTACCGCCTCACCACTGGCCAGTGGTTCCAGAATTAGGTCCTGAATTTCAACTCCAACGCTTCGAATGCACTTGACCAGATTCTGAATCGAGGATATGGCAGCGGTTATAATGTGGGTTTCCACATCTAACCTGAAGCCGTGCATGCCCACTGGATTTTTAATTCTTTCCTGACTGTCCAGGGCATAGTTGCGAGGTATGGCATGGAGTATTTTTCTGTCATCCGGGATGCTAATCTGCTGGGCAGAAGATAGGACTCGCTTTAGGTCATCGTGTCGAACCAATCGGTCATTGCGTGGTATAGCCACTACTCCATGACTATTGTGCGAGCTTACATGTCTGCCTGTGACACCCACATATGCGGACTCCACTTTTAGCCCGCTTGCTTGCTCAGCTCGCCTTATTGACTCTGCAACTGACTCCCTGGCTTCTTCTACGTTGACTACCATACCTTTATGCATGCCATGCGATGGCACCAGCCCGACTCCTAAGACCTGTACATTGCCTCCGGAATCGAGTGAGCCAATAATGGTGCATATTTTGGTTGTGCCAACATCGATAGCTGAAAGGATCTTTTTCATGGTGATTTTGCCCTCCTTTGATTTTTATTTGAGTTTAAATTTCCTCCCATGAGTAAATCTTTCTTTATTAAAGGCGCTCGGCTACTCTGAGCTTGGCGCTGCGACTGCGAGGGTTGGATTTTATCTCAGTTAGAGATGGAGTTATGACCTTGTTTGATATTATTTTCAGACTTGGTGTATGCCCACACTGGCAGACCGGAATGTCTGGCGGACAAAGACATCCCTTGCTTTCCCGTTGCATGAATTGTTTTACTATGCGGTCCTCCAGAGAGTGGTAGCTGATGACTACCAGCCTGCCCTGGTTTTTGAGGCAAACGATGCTCTGCTTCAGCGCTGCGGCCAGGTTTTCCATCTCATGATTAACAAGGATGCGCAATGCCATAAAGGTCTTGGTGGCTGGATGAATCTTGCCGCGACGGCTGCCAATAGCTTTTTCTACTACCGTTACTAGTTGGAGCGTGCTGTTTATAGGGCGGCTTTTTATGATATGCCGGGCTATCCTTTTGCTGTGACTCTCCTCTCCATAGTCTTTGATAATTTGGCTTAATTTATCTTCCCGCATAGTGTTGATGATATCGGCCGCAGTCAATTCCTGTGCTGGACTGAAGCGCATATCAAGCGGGCCGTCATTTTGGAAGCTAAAACCGCGTTCAGAAACCTCAAGTTGTGTGGAGGAGATACCGAGGTCGAAAAGAATCCCATCGACGGGTAAAAAGTTGCTTTCTCTGCAGATAATCTCAAGGTTAGCAAAGTTTGCATTTATTAGAATGGTTGATTCTGTATGTTTTGCTAAACTGTTTTCAGCTAGTTCAATAGCCTTGGGGTCGGCATCGATGCCTAGAAGTTGTCCGTCAGGCATGATTTTCGCCAGAATTGCTGCAGCATGCCCGCCTGAACCTAATGTGCAGTCGACATAACGTTTTCCGGGTTGAGCTTGTAATGCTTCTATGGCCTCGCTAAGCAGCACTGGTTTGTGAATAGGCATAGTCATGGTCAGGCTCATCTTTGCTCCTCGAGGCTTTCTATTATTTGCCATAGTTGCTCTTCAGCTACTGTCTTTTCTGAGTCCCATAAAATTGGGTTCCATATCTCAATACAATTGTTAGCACCGACTACGATGGCAATATCACCTATTTCAGAGCTATTGCGTAACAAAGATGGCAGAGCTATTCTGCCTTGAGCATCGAGTGAAAGACTGAAGGCTTTACCAAACATAGCCCGGTTCATTGTCCTGAATTTACTTGATGGCACAGCCCGGGCTGATAAAGTGTCAGCAATTTTGTGCCATTCCTCTGCTGTATAAATGACAATGCACTTTTCCAGGCCTTTGGTCAATACTAATTCACCCCTAAGTTCTTGTCTGAATTTAGGGGGTAGGGGTAATCTACCTTTATTATCAACTTTATATTCGTATTCGCCGAGGAACATATCTACCTCAAGCCGGCTGTTTAGACTAATACAGCCTCACATTCTAGTTGCTTTTCAAGTATTCTTATTTCGTTCCAATCTAATCTAGCTAATTCCTCGATAAATTCCTGGGTCTGCGGGTCAGCGACTAGTGAGTAAGTGATAAGTCCGTTATTATCTTGCTGTTCTTGCAGTATGCCTTTTTCGATTAAAGACCTGATTGCCTCTCTCAAGTTAATCCTGGCAGTGTCCATGGCATTGGCAATTGTGTAGAGGCTTAATTTTGTCCGGGGATGTCTTGCCCAAAAACGGATTAACTGGAGTTCGAGGTTCGTGCTACTGTTCTCTTTTAGAAAATGGAACAGCCTGCTATTTGCGATTCGATATTGGACGCAATCAATTACCATTCTATTTCCTCCTTTTACCATTTTCTCCCACTGTTTACCATTATAGAACATATTTCCCCCATCTTGTCAATACCTACCCCACCGAATTCCCCACTATTTTCACAAATTTTTCTAGCCTCATAGCTGCGGACACTTTATGTTACCCAATAGGTAGTGACCTCAGGTTGGTTGACATCAACATGTTGTGTTATGGTGGAGAACCATGTTTGTCATGGAATAGTACTAAAGTTTTAGGTGGTTCTTGCCGTTTTGAGCTTTAGCTATGGTATGGTAAAATATGCAGATGTTAGCTGGCATACTCGTAATCAGTGATAAAGGGTGGAGTGGTGAGCGGTTAGATGAAAGTGGGCTAGTTGCTCAGGAAATTGTCAGTAAGCTTGGTATTGAAATTGCCAAATATGAGATTGTGCCTGATGAGGCCGGGATTATTTCAGGGAAGCTTACAGAATGGTGTGATGAGGTTGGGCTTGACCTTATCGTAACTAGTGGTGGAACTGGGTTATCTTCCAGAGATGTCACACCGGAAGCCACCCTAGCCGTGATCGATAAACCTATTCCTGGTTTGACTGAGGCTATGAGAATGGATACGATGAAGAAAAAGCCCGAGGCTATGCTTAGTCGAGCTGTTGCAGGTAGCCGTGGCAAGTGTCTGATTATTAATCTTCCAGGCAGTCCTAAAGCAGTGAAGGAATGTCTTGAGGTCATCCTGACTGTTTTGCCTCATGCTTTGGAGCTTCTTGGTGGCAGAGTATCTGAGTGTGCTAATTATGAGGCGGGTTAAATGCGTATCGATATCTTGACCTTATTCCCCCAGATGTTTGACGGCTTATTGAATTGTAGTATTATCGGGAGGGCCAGAGAGCGTGGCTTGGTTGATATCAGGCTTCATGATATCCGCGGTTACACTCATGATAAACATCATGTTGTGGATGATTATCCCTATGGTGGTGGAGCTGGAATGGTACTTAAACCAGAGCCTATCTTTGAGGCTGTGGAGTCGATTAAGATGGAGCTAGGCTTGTCAGCGGTGCCAACTATTCTGCTCACTCCTCAAGGTCGACTTTTCACTCAGGAGACTGCCCGAGAGCTAGCTGGTTATCAGCATCTTATTCTTGTCTGTGGTCACTATGAAGGTGTTGATGAGAGAGTAGCGGAACATTTAGTCAATGATGAGATTAGTATTGGAGACTATTTGCTTAGTGGTGGTGAAGTAGCAGCTATGGCAGTGATGGATTGTGTGGTTAGATTGTTGCCCGGAGCGCTTGGCTCGGAGGTGTCTTTAGTGGAGGAATCTCATATTGGGGGATTGTTGGAATATCCGCAGTACACTCGTCCGCCGGTGTATCGTGGCCTGGCGGCACCTCCAGTTTTACTCTCTGGGGATCATGGTGAAATTGCTCGATGGCGACGTAAGCAAAGCCTGCTACGGACCGCGAAGCGGCGCCCAGACCTCATAGAAAAAATTGTGCTTTCCCCAGAAGATAAAAGCTTCCTCAGTGAGGCCTTTGAAATCAAGTCATAGAAGGGATGTAAATAGAAATGAATGTCAACTCGGTCAGTCAAATTAAGGTAAATCCTAACATACCTCAAATTAGCCCCGGCGATACAGTAAGGGTTAGTTTTAAGGTTAAGGAAGCTAACAGGGAGCGTGTTCAGACGTTGCTTGGATTGGTGGTTAGGATTAGAAGGGGGGCCAGCGGTGGCAACTTTACGGTCAGGCGAGTTACCTACGGAATCGGTGTCGAGCATACTTTTTCTTTCGTCTCTCCTTCTGTAGAGAAAGTTGAAGTAGTTCGGCACGGCAAGGTTCGCCGTGCCAAACTCTATTTTATACGTCGACTTAGTGCTAAAGAGGCACGTCTCAAGGAGAGACGTGAGAAGATGGTGGAAAAAGCTGCTGTTACGGTTGCCATGGATGGAGAGGATGAAGTTGAACAAGTTGTGGATGAGGAAACTTTAGTTGGGGAAGCTTTGGTTGAAGAGGATGCGGTTGAAGAAGTTAAAGAAGCTGAATGAACTATGCGGAAGTGGCAGTCAATTCACCTATTGCTCAACGTCGTAGCTTTTGCTATTCAATACCATCTGAGCTAAAGGTTGAAGTCGGGCAAGCTGTCTGGGTGCCTTTTGGTTCCAGGACTCTTCAAGGCGTTGTCGTCGGGATAAGCGATTATCCGTCCTTCGAGGTCACCAAGGAAATTAGTGATTATATTACGTCTTCTTTTTTACTGTCTTCGGTACAAGTTGATGTTGCCCTATGGATAAGCAGATATTATCTATCCTCTCTTTTTGAGGCTGTAGCCTTGATGCTGCCCCCAGGATTCGAACGACGACTAGTTGTCTCTTTGCAGCTTACACCACGTTCTGTCGATTTGTCGCAGCTTAATTCTGACCAAAGACAGGTTATATGCCTTTTTCGAGATAGAGATAAAGTTAACTTAAGAGAATTGGAGCGAAAATTTGGGAAGAAGAAAGCTGAGTCGATTACGCAACAACTCTTGAAGCGCCATCTCGTGGTAAAAAACCACCAGCTTGAAGAAGCGAAAGTAAAGCCGAAACTGGTTACTCATTTAAAGCTGCAAATTGATTCAACTGAAGCTGAGGCAGAAATTATTAGGTTGAGAGCATCCAGGGCTCATAAACAAGCGGCGGTTCTCGAATTATTGCTTAAGCAACTTCAACCCGTACCGTTGGTTGAGATTAAAAAGTCTATTGTTTGCCAGAAAAGTGTCATTGAGTCTTTGATGAGTCGTGGCTTGGTCTCTACATTTGGAGTTAAGGTCAGGCGTGACCCCTTAGCTCACATTAAAATTGTACCGACATCGCCGCCGGAACCCACTTCATCTCAGGAAGCAGCATGGCAAAGGATTAAAAACTGCATGGACGAGCGCCGCCTAAATAGGTCGTCGTTGGTTTTTCTGTTACATGGTGTAACAGGTAGCGGTAAGACTGAAATTTACCTTCGAGTTCTGGCTGAAGTCGTGGCTCAAGCTAAGCGGGGCATCTGTCTCATTCCAGAAATTGCTCTCACTCCACAGACGATAGAACGTTTTGCCTCACGATTTCAAGGTCGTGTAGCTGTGATTCACAGTGGGTTGTCTTTAGGGGAACAATTTGATGAGTGGCACCGGATAAAAGATGGTGAGTGTGATATAGTCATCGGCCCCAGGAGTGCTCTTTTTGCACCGCAGCCAGACTTGGGATTGATTGTTATTGATGAAGAGCATGAGTGGACTTATAAACAATCCGATAAGTCGCCACGGTACCGTGCTAGAGATGTGGCTATTAAATTAGCTGAACTCAGTGGTGCTTTCGTCATTTTGGGTAGCGCTACGCCCGACGTGGAGACTTATTACAGGGCGCAGCAGGGTGATTATCAGCTTGTTGAGCTTAAAGAGCGCATTACACCTTATGGCCCGTCACCATTGCCTGAAGTTGAGGTTGTAGATTTAAAGGAAGAACTTAAAGCAGGTAACCGTGGCCTTTTTAGTCGCTCTCTTACCTTAGCGATGACTGAGGCTCTGGCTCACCGTGAGCAGGTGATTTTGTTCCTCAATCGGCGTGGTACAGCAACCTTTATTCAGTGCCGGGATTGCGGCTTTGTTTTTCGTTGCTCACGCTGCATGGCAGCTTTAACATATCATTCGGCAACCAAGAAATTGGTCTGCCACCATTGTCATCATTCCAGTGTTTTGTCCGGGGAATGTCCGCAATGTCTTAGTCATCATCTCAGGTTCTTGGGAATTGGTACACAGAGGGTGGAAGAAGAAGTCAGGCATCTTTTCCCGAAAGCTCGTACTCTCCGATGGGATAGAGATGTGACTTCTGGCCGACGAGCCCATGAGGAAATTTTAACTAAAATTCGTGCCCATGATGTCGACGTAATTATAGGTACTCAAATGGTAGCCAAAGGGTTGGATTTGCCTCAGGTAACATTGGCTGGCGTTATAAGTGCTGACACGGGTTTAAATTTACCTGACTTTAGAGCTGGGGAACGTACTTTCCAATTGTTGTGTCAGGTAGCTGGTAGAGCGGGGCGAGGTTTCATCCCAGGAAGGGTCATCATTCAGACTTATAGTCCAGAGCACTATGCTATCCAGGCAGCGTCACGGCATGATTATCTATCTTTTTATGCCCAGGAGATAGATTATCGCCGTAAGTTTGGCTATCCTCCTTTTAGCCAATTGGCCAGCCTCACTTTCAGCCATACTAATGAGGTTGCCTGTTTCAAGGAAGCAGAGAGAATGTGTCGCTTGCTCTCTGCTGAAAAAGATAGGAGGGGCATACCTGACTTGCGGTTGATTGGCCCTATGCCAGCTTTCGTGCCTAGAATCAGAGGACATTATCGATGGCAATTGGTTCTCTGCGGAGTTAACCTGAATGATTTTTTAGCAGATATAGCATTTCCTCGGGGGTGGATTTTGGACATTGATCCCGTAGGTATGGTTTAATTAATAACAAGATGGCTGTACGTAAAATTCGTGTCCTACCAGACCCTGTACTTAGACAAAAAGCCAAAAAGGTGACCAAAATAGATAAGTCTATTCAGCGGCTTATCGATGATATGATAGAGACTATGAGGGCAGTTGCTGGGGTTGGTTTGGCGGCACCTCAGGTTGGAGTACTGCTCAAAGTAGCAGTGATAGAGATACCTGGTGATGAAGTTATTGTTCTAGTAAATCCTGAGATAATAAAAAAGGAAGGTGAGCGTATAATAGGGGAGGCTTGTTTGAGCATACCTGGGTATCAAGGGGAAATTAAGCGTTCAGTTCGGGTTAAAGTTAAAGCACAAGATAGACAGGGACGGAAGACCCGTCTCAAAGGGGAGGAACTCCTCGCTCAAGCCTTAGAGCATGAAATAGACCATCTTAATGGGGTGTTGTACGTTGACCATTTGGATGGGCAGGACAAGTTGCGGAAGTCGATACCTGAGTCGGGTCAGGAAGGGCTTTAGTTTTTATTTTTTGGTCTATCCTTGCCATTCCATCTCGACAACAAATCTTCCGGTCAATCCTTCTAATTCCACATTATAGAAACCAGGCGTAGTTTTGGCGATTTTAAAAGCTAATTTTCGATTCTCGCCTGGGCTGAGGTCTATCTCTTCGGTGCTTTCGACAGCACCTCTTAACTTAAGCACTGCATTGTAAGTGCCGGGGAGTTCCCCATTATTGGTTACCATGGCACTGATGATAATGCTTTCTCCTTGCTTAGCACGCTCTGGTGATATGACTAAATTTGTAACAGAGAAATTCGCTGGAACCAGTGGTATAACGATAAATACACCACTCAAGC
>CAZUEB010000013.1:15602-20010 GCA_964619115.1 uncultured Dehalococcoidales bacterium | reverse complement strand
CCTTTATCAGATAGGCGATTCGGTGGGTGATGACCCTTGTCTTGCCGCTGCCGGGGCCAGCTACAATGAGCAACGGGCCGTCAATTATTTCGACGGCTTCTCTCTGGGCCGGGTTCAGTTCAGCTAAAACGTCCATGAATTCTTCTGTTAATCCGTGCCCTGCCACTTAATTTCTATTTGTTCCGGCTTGACGCCTGTAAATGTTATCCCGTTCGGGCTGCTGACGATGACGGCACTCGATGGGCTCAACTTAATGGTGGTGTCCTCGCCATTGGTGCTTATGGTTATCCTGTTGGCGTTGACATTCAGGACAATGTCCGCCTTTTGCGAGGGCAGCCCGCTAAGCGGTTTTCCTTCGAAAGACATTGAGCCGATGGTTACGCCTTCCAGATAAACGTCGGCGCAGCCGGTGGAGCCGCAGCCCAGATTGGCAATCAGACCCAGAGTGACAAGAGCTGCCAGAGCAAGCACTGTGAACAGGGTTTTTTTCATATCGTATCCTCCTCTATTGTGGTTAATCTTCGGCAGAAATTGGCTCGGTTGCGGGTGTTCATGAGGTTCTATAGAGCAATTATAACATTGGGGGGACAGGGCTTCAAAAGGGTTCGTCATTGTAGAGCTTTGCTCGACGCGAGGTTTTTCCATATAATGTGGGAACGAGTTTTGCCCGGAAAAGGTTGATAAATGAAAGTGGTATCGATTGTCGGCATGGCTGGCTCGGGCAAGTCCGAGGTGGCCAGAGTATTTGAGAGGAACGGCTTCAAGAGGATAAGATTCGGTGACATTACCGACGAGGAAATTGAGAAGAGGGGGCTTGAGCTTAACGAGGAAAATGAACGAAATGTCAGGCAGCAATTGAGAAAAGAGCATGGTATGGCGGCCTATGCCAAATTAAACCTGCCGAAGATTGATGCCACGCTCAAGTCCTCGGATGTTGTTGTGGACGGGCTCTATTCTTGGGAAGAGTACACGTTGCTCAAAAGTCGATATGGCGATGATTTCCATGTGGTCGCCGTTTGGGCATCGCCCGAGACGCGGTATAATAGGCTATCGAAGAGGAAGGTTCGACCTCTAACGAAGGAAGAAGCTAAAAGTCGGGATGTTGCCGAGGTGGAGAATACCAATAAAGGTGGTCCGATAGCTATGGCGGATTTCACCATTATAAATGAGGCCTCTCTGGAAGACTTGACCGGGGAAGCTGGGAAGATTGTGGCTGCTTTGAGATGAGTAACGTAAACAGGCCGGATGTAGACGAATATTTTCTAAAAATAGCCTCTGTGGTGGCGGAGCGCTCAACGTGCCGTCGACACCATGTTGGAGCTGTGGCTGCGAGGGACAAGCATATACTGGCCACCGGTTACAATGGTGCTGCTGCCGGGCTTAAGGATTGTCTTGAGCTTGGCTGTCTTAGAGACGAAATGAAGATACCATCGGGGACGAGGCACGAGATATGCCGTGGTATCCATGCCGAACAGAATGCAATCATACAGGCATCGCTTCATGGAGTCAGCCTCGAGGGGGCCACGGTCTATGTCACCCATACGCCATGCATACTATGTGCCAAGATGCTGGTCAATGCCAGGATAAAGCGGTTTGTCACCTTCGGCAAATATGCTGATGACTCCTTTGTGGAGCTGTTCAACGAAGCCGGTATAGAGTTCGAAGTGCGGGAGCGGCCACCTGCCAGTATAACTTATTTGGATTGAGTCTAATTTTGAATGTAATTATTAAGGGGAGGGCAAGGTTATGTTTCACAAAATTATGATTCCCAACCGTGGCGAAATAGCGGTTAGGATAATACGTACCTGCAAAGAGATGGGGATTAGCACGGTTGTAGTTTATTCTGACGTTGATGCCGATTCGCTCCATGTTAAACTTGCTGATGAGGCCTATCATATTGGGCCAGCAGATGCTGCCCAGAGCTACCTGAACACGGAGAAACTACTCGAAGTTGCCATTCGGAGCAAAGCCGAGGCTCTTCACCCTGGTTATGGCTTTTTAGCCGAGAATCCTGAATTTGCCGAAATGTGCGAAAAGCATGGAATTGTCTTTATAGGTCCCACCAGCGAATGCATGTATAAAGTTAAGCCAAAGCACAGAGCACGGCAGTTGATGAGGATGCTTAATATACCAGTAGTCCCGGGTTCTGATGAACCTTTTAGGGGCTCAACTAAAGCGAAATTTGCCGAAGTTGAGCAAGCAGCAGAGAGCATTGGCTATCCTGTTATTATCAAACCCTCGGGTGGTGGTGGTGGCATTGGTATGGTCGTGGCTAGAAACATTGCAGAGCTGGGAGATGCTGTTCGTTTTGTGGAGGAGAGGGGCAGAAAAGCCTTTGGTGTGCCCTCATTTTATGTTGAGAAGCTTCTCACCGGTGTGAAACACATAGAGGTTCAAGTACTTGCTGATAAGCATGGCAATGTCATACATCTGGGAGAAAGGGATTGCTCCGTCCAGCGGAGGTTTCAGAAGCTTATAGAGGAAGCGCCGTGTCAGATTTTATCGCCGCATTTGCGAATGAAGATGTATGTGGCTGCTCTTGATGTAGCCGTGGCTCTGCAGTACATCAATGCCTTGACCGTAGAGTTCTTTTACGTGCCAGACACTCAGGAATTTTACTTTAATGAAGTAAACTCTCGCTTGCAGGTGGAGCACTGTGTGACTGAGCTGGCTGCCAATGTAGATATCGTCAAAGAGCAAATCAGGATTGCCGCTGGAGAGCGGTTGAGTTATAACCAGGATGAGATTGTCCTCACTGCTCCTTCAATAAATTGTCGCATAACCGGAGAGGATGCTTCGCGTAACTTTTTCCCCTGTCCCGGGAAAATAACGAGCCTTCGACTTCCTCATGGTTTGGGAGTCAGAATTGATGAAGGTGTATATGAGGGGTACGAACTTCCTCCTGATTATGATTCATTGCTGCTTAAGCTTATGGTAAGGGGGCAGACAAGGGAAGAAGCTATTTTGCGTATGCAGAGGGCTCTTAGCGAGATGAGAATCGAGGGAATTGAGACGATAATTCTGTTTTATCAGTTGGCGCTGGACGATGAAACATTTAAATCGGGGAAGCACACTACGGATTTCATCGAAAACCGCGATATTATAAAAAAGGTTCAGGAGAGAACAAAGATTCTGCGGCGGTTGGGCAGTCGGTGAATTGTGGGCCAGCGCCAGCATAAAAAGATCCGTCACCTTGCTAAATATGCTGATAGTTCATCCTCTGTTAAAGGCAGGGTAGAATATGTGGAAGGTCAGTAGCGGAGGCGGCAGGAATAGGGTGGAGGGATTTGTCGTGGCAATAGACACTCATTCCAGTGGCATGTGCAAAACCATCTTAGCCAGGTCCCAGCAATGTTCATATAGATGAAGCCCTTTGCTGAAGGCGATCAGGTAACCGTCATCTACCCCAATCTCCTTTGCCATATGCTCTTTTAAGAGCTGGAGGCCGCCCATGTTTGTAGGGAAACCGCCCCATAAATCCCAGCTCCTGAAATAGAGTATGAAATTGAGGCGGCCATCCTGAATGCGGGTGTCCACCAACCTCAGGCAAGGCGGGTCTTTTAGGTAAATGCTGCTGCGGCTACCGACCGTCATGCACATCTGGTTGGTGTCAAAACCTTGCTTATATCGCCTGATTACCTCATCAATCTGTGCGGCCAGGTCTTCCCCGTAGGTGTATTCCTCGTTCTCCTGCTTGTCAGCAGTCATCAGATATGACATGTATTCTTCGATAACTTCGTCTGTTGTGGGTGACGGCACTCCCATAGGTATGTCAGGCCTCAATGGTCTTACCCAGGGAGTGCGGATTATGATTGCGACCAGAGGTATCTCTTTCCGGTGAGTGCCTTCAAAACTACCTTGCTCAATACGATATGTCCTTCCTTCCAGAAGGGCTTTCTCCAGACACTGGAACCAGGCGTCTCCAATAGTGTATGCCTCAATTTTTGTTAAGTTCATTTATTACCTCCAGCCATCTGCAGTTTGTTATCCGAATACAGGGGTGTAAGGCTCAGCATTTTTAAAAATTGGCTTAAGAAGGCAGCCGGGGAACCGTGGGATTTATCAAGAAAAACATAGCTCCCTTTGCTGCTCAGAATTTCTTTGTAAGGCAGATTAGCACGGAGGCGGTTAACTGTCAATGTCTGAGCGTCCATAATGCGTTGGACTTTTGGGGGGTCGTACTGGGTCACTTGTGGGCAGGTGACACCTAACGTAAAAATGCCATTTCCCGCTCAGCCCGAGCTTGCCGAAGGGTGGGTGAAAGACCATTCCCGCTATGGTTCGACAGGCTCACCATGAGCGGGGTTCCTGGCTGACCATGAGCGGGGTTCCTGGCTGACCATGCGGGGTTCTTGGCTGACCATGAGCGGGGTTCCTGGCTGACCATGAGCGGGATTCTTGGCTGACC
>CAZUEB010000013.1:12177-15502 GCA_964619115.1 uncultured Dehalococcoidales bacterium | reverse complement strand
TGGCTGACCATGAGCGGGGTTCCTGGCTGACCATGAGCGGGATTCTTGGCTGACCATGCGGGGTTCTTGGCTGACCATGAGCGGGGTTCTTGGCTGACCATGAGCGGGGTTCTTGGCTCACCATGAGCGGGTGTGCTTTGGAGTCCAATATGTTTCTGAACTTTTGCATACCCCAAATTGAGGTGATGGGTGTTGGGGATTGAGGCATCACTTATTCTGTCTAGTCCGGAGCGGCGACGAAGTTTTTCAGCGTGCCGATGTTTTCGATTTTTACTTCGACAACATCGTCCGGGTTCATAGGGCCGATTCCTGACGGTGTGCCTGTGGCGATGACATCGCCCGGTAGCAGCGTCATTACGCCGGAAATAAAGCTTATCAGCCTGGATATTCCGAAGATAAGGTCGCTGGTGGAAGCAGACTGGCGGAGTTCGCCGTTCAGGTAGGTTTCAAGTTTAAGGTTATCCGGGTTAACTTCGGTCTCTATCCATGGACCTATCGGGGCGAAGGTGTCGTGGCTCTTGGCTCTAGTCCACTGGCCGTCGGCAGCTTGGGCATGACGGTCGGAGACATCGTTGAAACAGGTATAGCCGAGCACATATTCCTTTGCCTCCTCTTCTGGAACATCCTTTGCCTTCTTACCGATGACCACACCCAGCTCGCCTTCGTAGTCGATGCGTTTCCAATCGCGGGGCAGGACTATTTTATCATCGGGTCCAATGATTGCCGTGGACGGCTTGAGGAAGATGAGCGGTATGGTAGGCACGGGCAGCTTCATTTCTTCGATGTGGCTGCGGTAATTTAGCCCGAGGCAAATTATCTTGGAAGGAAGGCAGGGGGCTAATAGCCTGACCTTATCCGGTGCGTAGTTGCTGCCATCGAGTATAGATGGGCTACTCAGATTCTCAAGATGAGAAAAGGGGCTACCGCGAAATCCGCTTATGTTATTCTCGGTTAGCAGACCATATTTGGCTCTACCCCGGGCTACGAAGCTAACGATGCGCATAGCTGCCCCCTTATCCGGCCATTACAGATTTGCGGCGTCGAGGATTGCTGGTATTTTAGATTCCAGGCCGATGGCCATGATATGAGTGCCCCGGCACATGTCCTTCGTCTCATTGATGAGGCGGGCAGCTATCTCTATGCCCTTCTGCAATTTATTCTCGGCTTTGTCCATTTCTCCAATAAGCTCGTCCGGGACATGTATTCCGGCTACGTTCTTATTCATGAATCTTGCCATAGCTGCTGACCTTAGCACTACTATACCGACAAGGACCGGCACGCCGAATTTTTTAGCCTCCTTCATAAAGGCCTCGAAAGTTTTAGGCTCGTAGATAGCCTGGGTCTGGAAGAACTGGGCACCCGCCTTTACCTTTTTCTCCATTTTGATAAGCTGTGGTTCCAGGGGGTCAGCTCCCGGGGTTACACAGGCGCCTAGAAAGAACTTTGGTGTGCCTTTAAGCTCCTTGCCAGCTAAGTCTTTGCCCTGCTCAAGTTGTCGGGCAGCATACAGCAAGGTGACAGAGTCTAGGTCAAATACCGGTTTAGCTTCAGGATGGTCTCCCAGTGTAACATAATCTCCAGTGAGACAAAGTACATTCTCAACACCGAGGACATAAGCGCTTAGCAGGTCGGATTGGAGAGCGATTCGGTTGCGGTCTCGGCATGTCATCTGGAACACCGGCTCTATGCCTTTTTGCTTAAGCAAAAGGCATGCAGCCAGTGAGCCGAGCCTCATCACAGCGCTTTGCTGGTCGGTACAGTTTATGGCATCCACTCTGTCTTTTAGTAAATCGGCATTTTCATTGAACTCGTGGATGTCCACGCCTTTGGCTGGTCCGATTTCAGCTGTAACCACGAATTTTCCGCTCTCAACTGCTTCACGTAAACTCATGCTGCCGTTTCCTCCTTATAGGGGGGTACAGGTAATCATTGTATCTTTAATCTCGAGCCCCCGTGCGATTACAAATTACAAATACTGGCTCTGGTGAATCTCCTATCCGCACAATTTATTTCTTGCCGTGGGCTGCGGTCATTTCCGGCTTTACGTAGGCTTCATTAACCTGGCGGGCCGGATGAGTCTGAGCCCGGTAATTCTTGAGCCTTATGGGCATATCTCGAATAGTATCAAGCTTATTCTGCTTGCGCAGGCGGTCAAATATAAGTATCCAGGCACAATCTCTTTCGCTGCTCGTCTCGCACTTGCCGTCTTTGCTGCCACCGCATGGGCCGTTGACGAGGCTCTTCGGGCACATGGTCATGGGGCAGATACCGCCGTAATCCCCAAGGACGCAATCACCGCAGGCACGGCACCGTTCTGACCAGACCCCTTCAGCCTGGTTCACACCGATGAATCGGGTGTTCAAAGCCGGGATTACGGGTATGGGCTCCACCATGTTAGCTACAAACTGGACGCCGGCGCCGCAGGCCATTGATAGAACGGCATCGCATTCCCTGGCCATCTCAACTATTGGTTCGATGTATTCAGCATCACACTGGCGCTGAATAGTTGCTTCTTTTATCTCTATGTCTTTGCCGTCAAGCCGGTTTGCCATTCGCAATTCGCTGGCGAGAAGCTCAACCTCCTTTTCACCGCCTGCCATACATACTGCCACGCATGTGCCACAGCCAAGCACCAGCACCTTTTTGTAGCCTTGAATAGCCTCTTTTATTTCTTCAAATGGTTTTCTCTCTCCGACAATCATTCTGTTTTTCCCCTCTCCTTCAATGGATTTGGTCCCAGGCGCCGCGCTCTATCAGTCATCTCTTTAGCAGCAGCCACAAACAGCGGGGCGTCAGAAGCGCCCATATTAAACATCTCCACTCGTTCCTCCTCCAGACCAACCTCTTTGAGCAGCTTCTTTGCCTGTGCTACTCTTTTTTTTGCTCTCAGATTTCCTTCCAGGAAATGGCAATCGCCTTCCTCTCAGCCGGCGACAAAAACAGCGTCAACGCCATCTTCAATAGCCTTGAGCAGGTGTATTGTATCCACCCTGCCAGTGCATTCAACCTTAACTACGCGCACGTTGGGGTCATATTCCATCCGCATTGAGCCTGCCAGGTCAGCAGCCGAGTAGGCGCAGTAGTTGCAGCAAAACGCTATAACCTTGGGACTGTAAGAGTCACTCATGATTTGCTACCTCCTTGCTCAGACTGAACATATTACAGAACTCTTAGCGGTGATTTGCCTGTCAGCATAGTGCTGTACCTTTATAGCCTTGCGGGGACATAAGCTGGCACAAATACCGCATCCTTGGCAGGCCGCCGCTTCTATGTAAGCCACACCTTCCGCGTTTATCTTCGGCACGCCGAAAGGACAGGAACGCAC
>CAZUEB010000013.1:6622-12077 GCA_964619115.1 uncultured Dehalococcoidales bacterium | reverse complement strand
GGTTGCGGGCGTACGGCGCTGCTCAGGATAAGTAAATCTGGCGCCAGCAAAATGTCCCGGTTCAACACAGTATCAAAGACCGCTACTTTTAGCTTGCCATCTTCTTCATCTACAGCGGGCTTCCTGTTGACATCGTACCTGATGAAGGTCACCCCCCTGTCTCTGGCTTCGCGATACTTTAGCTCTTTCATGGCGTAGGTGCGTATATCGCGGTAGAGAATATAGATTTCTGCATCAGGATTGATGTCCTTAATCTTGAGGGCATTCTTGATAGCCTGGCTGCAGCATATACGGCTGCAGTACATGTGGTCTTCTTCTCTTGAGCCAACGCACTGTATCATGGCGACCGAGTCCAGCTTTTTGGCGTCAAGCTTACCTGATATAAGCATTTCCTCGAACTCGTGCTGGGTCAATACACCTTTCGACTCCCCGTATCTATATTCCGCTGGCTTATATTCCGTAGCTCCAGTCGCCAGAATAACCACGCCATGCTGAATTTCTTCGGTCTTTCCTTCTGAAGTGGCAATCACCGTCTTATAATTACCTACATAGCCGGCGAAGTCCTTAATCGCGGCGCCTTTATATACCTTTACCCGTGGCTCTTTTTCTATCTGTTCCAGTAGCGAAGCCAGTAACGCCCGCGGGTCAGAGCCCTCCAGGGTATAATAAATATTTCTCAGGTTTCCACCCAGTTCCTTTTCACGTTCAACGAGGACAGCCTCGAATCCCTGTGAAGCCAGTCCCAGTGCAGCGGTCATGCCTGCCAGCCCTCCGCCGATGACCAACCCGCTGCGCGTAAGAGGTGCTGGTGACATGTGCAATGGCTCAAGAGTTACAGCCCTGGCGACAGCCATTCTAACTAGGTCTTTTGCCTTATCAGTGGCTTCTTGCGGGTGGGCAGCATGCACCCATGAGCACTGGTCCCTGATGTTTGCCATTTCAAAGAGGAATTTGTTCAGCCCTGCCTCACGTATAGTTTCCCGGAAAAGCGGCTCGTGTGTACGCGGGCTACAAGAGGCTACCACCACGCGGTTGATACCCTTCTCGTTGATGGCGTCGATGATTCTTTTCTGTGTGTCAGTGGAGCAGGTATAAAGATTCTCTTCTGCGTGTACGACGTTGGGCAGAGTGCTGGCGTATTCGGTCAGGGTGGGTACGTCAACCACGCGTGCAATATTTGAGCCACAGCGGCAGACGAAGACTCCCACGCGGGGTTCCTGTTGATTGATATCCATTTCCGGGGGATATTCTTTCTCAGTTACCATTGTGCCACGGGCGGCGGCAATGCCTTCCGATGCCAGGGCAGCGGCGCTGCTGGCATTCATCACAGATTCGGGTATATCCATTGGTGCTTCAAAAGTACCGGCGACATAGATGCCGGGACGTGAGGTAATATTCGGCTTTAGCTCATCAGTCTTACAAAAGCCGAACCTGTCAAGGTCTATGGAAAGTCTTTCTGCCAGGTCTTTCGTGCTTGGAGAAGGAACCAGTCCCACGGAGAGCACCACCATGTCAAATTCCTCCTGGACCTTCTGTCCATCCTCGGTGCCGTATTCAAGTAGAAGATTATTGCTCTGCTGTAATTCCTTGACGGCAGATACGATACCCCTGGCATAACGGACGCCAAAGTGATTTTTTGCCGATTCAAAATATCGTTCAAAGCCCTTGCCGAAGGCTCGCATGTCGTTGTAGAAAATAGTCGGCTGGATATCGCTGGAGTGCTCCCGGGCGATGATGGCTTCTTTGGTTGCATACATGCAGCATACTGAGGAGCAGTAGTCACGCCCGCATGTCTCGTCTCTGGAACCGACACACTGAATCCAGGCTATTTTCACGGCGTGCCTGCCGTCGGAGGGTCGCAGAACCTGACCCTGAAATGGGCCCGACGCAGAGAGGATGCGCTCGAATTCCATGCTGGTGACCACATTTGGCATCCGGCCATAGCCGAATTCCCCTTTTAGCCTAGCATCGAATGGCTCAAATCCGGGCGCCAGGATAACCGAGCCGACCTCGACCTCAAGCTCTTCTGTTCTCATATTGTGGTCAATGGCTTTTGCCTGGCATACTGCAACGCACTGGTAGCATTCGCTGCAAATCCCACAACTAAGGCAGCGCTCAGCCTCTGCCCTGGCTTGCTCCTCAGTGAAATTGAGGGCAACCTCGCTGAAGTTTCCCTTTCTCTCCGCAATTGAAGTCATGGGGATTTGATGTCGCGGTCGTTTCTCAACCCCCTCGATATTTCCTTCTGCTTCGGTAAAGATTCGCTCGCGACCTGCTTCCAGGTCTTCTCCCTTCAAATACCTGTCGATGGATATAGCGGCTTCTTTTCCGGCAGCGATAGCCTCAATTACATACTTTGGCCCGGTTATCACGTCGCCACCGGCAAACACGCCTTGCTTACTGGTAGCCAGCGTCTTGCTGTTTACCTGGATAACATCTCCCTTGCCAAGCTGGATTTTGAAACCCGTGGGGATATCGGTAGCCTGACCTATACTGGATATGATGTTATCGAATTCCATTACGAATTCGCTGCCAGGCACTGGCACAGGACGGCGCCTGCCGCTGGCATCGGGCTCTCCGAGTTCCATCTTTATACATTCCAGTTCCAGACGCCCGCCTTTCTTTTCACGTATTTCGCTCGGTGCCGCCAGAAAGATGATGTTTATGCCTTCATGTAAAGCTGCTTCAACCTCTTCCGGGGCAGCCGGCATCTCATCGCGGGTGCGGCGGTAAATTATAGTGACCTTTTCGGTTCCAGTCCGAAGTGCACTCCGGGCACAATCTATGGCGGCATTGCCACCGCCGATAACAGCTATGTTCTTGCCGATTTTTACTTTCTCACCGAGGTTAACCTTTCTGAGAAAGTCCACGCCGTCTATAACTGCCGGATTGTCTTCCCCCTTGGCGCCTATCTTGACTCCTTTGTGGGCGCCGGTGGCGATGAATATAGCCTCGTAGTCGCTGCTGAGAAGCTTATCTAGCGAATTGACCCTGTGGCTGGTTTTTATCTCGACGCCCATGTCTTCGATTAATTTTATCTCGGCATCGAGGATGTCGCGCGGCAGGCGATAAGCAGGGATGCCAACGCGCATCATCCCGCCGGCTTGCGACAGAGCTTCGAACACAGTCGGCTGGTATCCCCACAAAGCCAGGTAGTGAGCAGCAGTAAGTCCCGCTGGCCCTGAACCTACAATGGCTACTTTCCTGTTATTGTTTGGCGCCCGCTCGGGGAGGCTTAACTCACCAGCCTGCATTACCTCGTCAGCAGCAAACCTCTTGAGGTGGCATATCGCAATGGGCTCATCCACTTTTCCGCGCATACAACTGGTCTCGCAGGGGTGAACGCAAACCCTGCCGCATACTGCAGGGAAGGGATTTTCCTCCCTGATAAGGTTCAGTGCCTCACGGTATTTTCCCTGCGCAATAAGCGCAACATAGCCCTGGACGCTGATATGAGCAGGACAGGCGATGGTACATGGCGAAGTCCCTCTTTTGCTTATTGCCAGGGCGTTGGGGATGGCCTGAGGATAACGCTTGTAAATCGCTTTGCGCTTGGCAAGGCCCTGCTCAAACTCGCTGGGCAATTGCACCGGGCATACATCAACACAGTCACCGCAGGCGCTGCATTTTGCCAGGTCGATAAACCTCGGTCGTTTCAGTACCCTTGCCTTGAAATTGCCCTCTTCTCCCTCTAGAGCCATGAGTTGAGCATTGGATATAATTTCTATGTTTAAATGCTTTTCTACCTCTATTAGCTTTGGAGAAATCATGCACATGGAGCAATCGTTTGTGGGGAAGGTCTTGTCAAGCTGTGCCATTCGTCCGCCGATGGATGTGGTCTCTTCAACTAGGTAAACCTTGAAGCCTGAATTTGCCAGGTCCAAAGCGGACTGCATGCCGCAGATACCTCCTCCCACCACCATGACGGCTCCTACCTTCTTACTGTCATTGCTTCTGGATTCTGCTAACTTTGCCATGTTAAACTTTACACCTTCTAAATCAATCCTGCTCGACTTAACAGGGGCTGAGGGTCTACTGTGTGCCTGCGAAGCCACTTCTTAACCGAGAGAATTTCAAACGATATGCCCATTAACTCGGTCACATAAAGTATGGGGATATGGTACTCCTTGCCGGTATTCCTTGATATTTCCTTCTGGGTGCTATCCAGATTTGTCATACACATGGGACAGCTAACGGCGATGCAATCAGCACCTGCTTCTGTGGCCATATCCATTATCTTCTGCACCAGTTTCCAGGCTATATCAGGGCGTGTCAGAATCAGGCTGCCGCCACAACAATCCGTCTTATATGACCATTTTTTAACGTTGGCACCAAGGCTCTGGAGCACGTTATCCATGCTCTGAGGGTTCTCTGGATTTCTGGCGTCAGTTACTCGTGGTGGCCTCGCGGTCAGGCAGCCGTAGTAGCAAACAGGGCTCAAAGTGCTCAGGTTTTTTTTAGCCTTTGAGCTAATTAGTTGCTCGCCCACGTTTTCCCAGAAGAAATCAGCGATGTGCTTGATCTTGAAACCACCCTGAAACTTCTTCGAAACTCCTTCTACCTTTTTCCCTGCTGCGAGCTCTTTTTCGGCGACTTTCAATCGCTGGTAACAGGCTGCGCAGGGGACTACCAGGTCCATTCCTGCGCTGGCGGCAATCTCGAGATTTCGTGCAGCGAGCGATACAGCCAGCATGTCGTTGCTTACATGGGCTGAGGATGACCCGCAGCAGCTCCAGTCCTCCAGTTCTTCCAGTTCAACTCCCAGCTCCCGACATACCATCTCAACGGATTCACCGTATTCCCTGGCAGTGCCGTCAAGAGAACATCCAGGATAGTAAGAGACTTTCATGACTTACCCTCGTTTCTCCGCCTTCTTGAACAAAGATTTCACCTGCCCCAGCCCCCCGACTCGACTTGGTATTGGTTTAATCTTGCCTTTAAGGAACATCTCCAGCCCCTTGCCGGCTTGCTTTATTAGCCCGGCGGGGCCCTCAGCCTTCAAATAATATGCGAGAGCCATTTCCATCTCAGCTACACGCCCGTGCCTGCGTATTGAGGAAAGGAATGCTGAGTGGAACACAGGGACATTATTTTGTGATGTTTTCCTACCTTCGCGCTGTGCTATCTGCCTGAGTGTATCCATAATATGGGCAATGTCGATGCCGTTAGGACACCTGGTGGTGCAGGTCTCGCAAGAAGCACAGACCCAGATAGTGTCACTACTCAGGACTTCGTCTTTTAGACCCATGTGGACGGAGCGGATAAGCCTATGAGGGACTATGTCCATGGCGAATGTGACCGGGCAGCCGTTGGTGCATTTTTCACACTGGAAACATGCAGAGATCTTTTCTCCGCTTAGCTCCTCGACTTCCTTGCGGAACTTAGAATCAGGTTTGACTGGTTGAGGTAATTGTGCAATCACCATATATCTATATTCCTCTGCGGTTTATGTCAG
>CAZUEB010000013.1:0-6522 GCA_964619115.1 uncultured Dehalococcoidales bacterium | reverse complement strand
TTTAATTTGCTTTTCGGTGCCCCGGGCGATGTCAAAGAGGTGCTGGTGGAGGAGGGGGATTTCGTCAGGGAAGGGACAGTACTGGCATGGTTGGATAACACGACGCAACGATTGGATGTGCAATCCTCCAATAACGGTGTGCAGACGGTTTTAAGCAACCTCTATCAGACCGTGCCGCTGCTGCCCCAGTTTCCGGACCAACTTTATTCTAGCACTACTACTACTGTGACCTCTACCGTTTGGAACCGTGTTGAACTTCTTCCGCTATGGCCTGGAGTGTATGGCGAAACACCTACTACCGTTAACAAAGATGTAACTACCACTACAGCGATACCGAATACACTCTTTTCAGGTGTTGGCTATCCATCTTATTACCCCAATGCCACGGCTCTTTCGTCCTTTGAATGGGCGCAGTATGAGATTGCTAGGGCGCGTGAATTGTTGAAGGCAGATAACTATACTGAGGCTGCATCTGAGTTGTATGTGGCTATAGCCGATCTGGATGCCTGTATACAAATATTTGAAGATACCATAAACAACCCGAAGTCGGGATTGGGCAACACAGCGCAGTTTGTGCCCGATGATGAAGCTGGCATAATTGCTTTGCAGGTCCAGACAGGCCTGTCGTTCGCTGTATCTTATATCGTGGAGCTGCGCAAGGTGGTTGAACTGATAAAACAGGGACAGGCGGATATCGAGATGGTCAGGGGGCTTATTGCCCAGGAGAAATATGAGGAAGCGAATGCCATGTTCGCCCCGCTTTTCAAGCGTATAAACGACATCGGCAAAGCAGTAGTCAACAATATCAACGTGATAAAAACGCATAACTATACTAGCGTTTACGGCGAAGACATAAGCCTGTATTTTTATGAAACTGCAGAGGAAAAATTGAATGCAGCGCTTAAAGGCATAGAAAAGGATGGCTTGGACTCGCCTGAACTGCGTGACAACTTGCGTATCGCTCAACACTATATGCAAATCTGCAACAGTATTTTAGGCAGCAATTACTATGTATTGCAGCATGGACTTTCTCTGCAGGACGAGCAGCAGTACAAGGTTGACCTGGCAAAGGCTTTAGTTACACTCGGTAACTCCAAGGACAACTTTCTTAAGACGGCAATACTGGCTCCTTTTGACGGTATTGTGGTCAGCGTAGGCGTCAAGAAAAATGATGTGCTTTCCGCCGTCGACTACGCGTCCAAGGTCGCCGTACAACTTGTTGATACCAGCCAGATTAAGTTTCAGGGCTCGGTTGATGAGATAGATATTTTGGAAATAAAGGCGGGGCAGAAAGCCAGTATCACCGTGGATGCTGTGCCCAATACAACTTTTACGGGTACGGTATCGTTTATTTCGCCTTACGGCACGCCGGACGCTAATAATGTTGTTAAATTTCCGGTAACCATTAAGCTTGACCCCACTGATGTAGCGCTTAAGGGCAGCCTTACCGCCACGGCTGATATTTCTGTATACAGCGTGGAAAATGTGTTGCTGGTGCCTTTGTCGGCGGTTACTACCACCTCTGCTGGGTCTTTTGTCACAGTAATTGATGAGGCGGCAGACAAGATGGAGGAAAGACAGGTCACCCTCGGCGGTAAAAACTTGCAGTTTGCCGAGGTATTATCAGGCTTAAAGGAAGGGGATAAAGTCATCGTCGAAGAGAAGATAACTGGGGCACCTATAATAAAAGGATTTCCAACACGGCCTTCTGGAAGTTCGCCGCCGAGCAGATAGTATGATGAAAAAAAGGCTGATAACTGTATTTGTAACAACTATGAGTTTACTCTCCCTGTTGTTGGGTGGCTGCAGTAAAGCTGTGACAACACCCGGGCAGATTTTTGATGTGACAAGGGGAGACCTCAATGTCATAGTGTCTGCCGATGGTAAACTGACGATGCCCGATGAGTTTGACCTGCGTTTTGGGACCAATGGACAGGTAGATGAAATACTGGTGGAAGAAGGCGACAAGGTCAAGCGGGGTGCACTTCTGGCTAAGCTTGATAGCTCAGCCCAGATGAATGCAATTAAGACAGCACTGTTTAGCATACAGACGGCGAAAAACACCATCGCATTTGGCTGTGGCACCGACCACCTTCCTTACAATTACCCGGATTTAAGCGTACCACGCATATTTGATGAGGCACAAAAAGATTTGAATAGAGCCGTTGGCTATTTCATGCAGGGAAACTACAAGGACGCCGGGTATTATTTAATTATGGCTTATTTCGATGTCGAAGTTGGCGAGAATCTGATTAAATCCAAACCTAATGCTGCCGTGTTAGCCGGAGCTAAGATAAATTCAACTTACTATTCCGACCCTTATGCAGGCACCTTCGTAACTGCGCTGCCCAGTGATGAGAATGATAAGATGGTGGCTAAGTACCTGCAGGGTTATCGGCAGAAGCTGCTGGATATCAGCAATAGCATGAAACTCGGTGATTATGAAAAAATTGCACGTGAACTCGATGCTGCCCAGCAGGAGATGTTAACCGCCTACCAGCTAGCCAAGAGCACGATATCTATCAAGAGCAGGTTCGTTTTTGAGTTCGCCGACACCCCCACCAGCGTTGCCTTTCTGCAATCGTCTCTGCGCGCATTGCAGGAGATGGATGACTACCTGGCACAGGATGACGCTCAAGCGATAGAGGTTGCCAAGCAGCTGTATATCGCCAAGCTTAACCTGCTTGTTGGGCGAGATGTACTGGAAAATCAGACCCTGATTTTTGAGAGTGGAGGCGGTATCAACTGGAAGACATTGCAGCAATACAACCTTAGCCTGCAAAGCGCCGAAATAGCTTTGTATAAGGCAAAGCAGGATATCATGAAGACAGCTATCATAGCCCCTTCCGACGGCACCGTGGTCAGTGTAGACCTTAAAAAATCCTCTGTCCTTTCTGCGCAGGACTATTCATCCAAGACAGCCATCAAGCTTGTCGATACCGGCTCGATAAGATTCCAGGGACTTGTTGACGAAATCGATATTATGAAAGTCCAACCCGGGCAAAAGGCTAAAATCACCGTGGATGCGATACAGAATAAGGTATTTACCGGAGTGGTGAAATTTATCTCTCCCTTTGGTACGCAGTCCGGTAATGTTATTAAGTTTGCTGTTACAGTTGACCTGGACTCATATGATGCCGAGCTCAGGGGTGGCTTAACCGCCACTGCCGATATAGACATATACAACGCTAAGGACGTATTGCTGGTGCCAGTATCTGTAATTGTAAATACACCTTCGGGACATGTGATAGCAGTTGTTAGCGAGGCTACGGGACAGCCCGAGTTCAGGAAGGTTATTTTAGGGCAACAGACCTTCCAGTATGCTGAGGTGCTATCAGGGTTAAATGAAGGGGACAAGGTGACAGTTTCGGAGTACATGCCCAGTGCCAGTACATCGGGTCAGGGGACTTCGCGCGGAGTACCCGGCGTTCCAATTCGCTAATGGGGCAGCCCTGTGCATGACATAATCTTTATAAATTTGGTGTCAACGAATGATTGAACTGAACAATGTAACCAAAATATACGACATAGGCGAGATAAAGGTGAATGCCTTGGATAACGTATCTTTTTGCTGTGAAAAAGGTGAGGTGGTTTCCATCATGGGCCCATCCGGTTCCGGCAAATCTACGCTATTGAATATACTTGGCTGTCTTGACAAGCCGACCAGTGGAAACTACTCGCTGGAAGGGCAGGATGTATCCAGACTTACTGATAATCAACTGGCGGTGATACGAAACAGGAAATTGGGCTTTGTTTTCCAGTCTTACAATCTCTTGCCGAAAATAACTGCGCTGGAGAATGTGGAATTGCCGATGGTATATGCCGGTCAGGGGCGCAGGAGAGAAAAAGCCCTTGCGGCTCTGGAATCGGTAGGCATTGGCAATAGGGCACGTCATCACCCCAGTGAGATGTCCGGTGGCGAGCAGCAGAGGGTGGCAATCGCCCGTTGCCTGGTAAACAATCCTCTGGTAATACTTGCTGATGAACCAACCGGTAACCTGGATACTCACTCGAGCCGGAATATAATGTCCCTTTTGCTTGAGCAGAGCCGGAAAGGCATAACAATAATCGTGGTGACTCATGAAGAAGACATAGCGGCATATACTCAGAGGACTATATATCTCAGGGATGGGAATATAGTCGAGGAAAAAAAGCGATGAACATATGGGAGAGCGTGAGGACAGCTTGGAAATCCATATTTTCTAATAAGCTGCGGTCTTCTCTTACCATGCTGGGCATCATAATCGGTGTCAGTGCCGTGGTGCTGATGGTGGCTCTGGGTACGGGGTTTCAGGTTAGTATGCAGCAAACCTTCGAGAACCTGGGTGCCAGCGCTCTTTACGTATATAGCTCAACAGATAAGACGGTAAAGACTTTGCGCCCGCTCACGATCGAGGATGCGCAAGCCCTGGAAAATAAGGCATTAGCTCCGGCAATAGCCGTGGTTTCACCGGCGCTCAACGCAAGCGTAAGCGCGTCTTACGGTAACAACAATGTGAATGTACAGGCTACTGGGGTCACTCCGATGATAACACAGATAAAGAGTTATAACCTTGAAGGAGGTAGATTCATATCTGACCAGGATGTGACAGCAAGAGAGAACGTGGTGGTGCTTGGCTATCAGACAGTTTTGGACTTATTTGGCAGCCAGACCCCTCTGGGTCAGAGCATACGTATTGGAGGCATGAAATTCCAGGTAGTCGGATATATTGAAAAAATGGGCGGTTTTGCCGGGGATAGCTATATACTGATGCCTCTTACCACCATGCAGTCCAAAATATCTGGCGGCAGCAGTATCCAACAGATTGCAGTAAAGGCAATCAGCCCTGATAAGGTGGATGCCGCTATTGCACAAATAACTGCCATAATGAGAGCCCGGCATTATATCGCTCCGGGGGCTGCGGATGATTTCCAGATTAGAGACATGCGCGAGGTACTGGAAAGCATGCAAGACCAACTGGCTGCCTTCTCGTTTTTCCTGAGCAGTGTCGGCGCCATATCACTGATTGTTGGTGGCATCGGCATCATGAACATAATGCTGGTTTCAGTAACGGAGCGCACACGGGAAATCGGCATACGCAAAGCTATCGGTGCCAAAAGACGTGATATTTTAGTCCAGTTCCTCATTGAAGCGGCGACTTTGAGTCTATCCGGCGGCTTGATCGGGCTGCTACTGGCACTACTTCTATCAATGGGTATGCAAAATGTGCCTATGGGGAACTTAACTATCGCGGCTAAAATTTCGGTGGGTGTCGTTATCCTGGCGCTTGCTGTATCAATCGGAATTGGCGTTATTTCCGGTACCTACCCTGCCTTCAGAGCTGCCAAGCTGGACCCTATAGAATCTCTACGGCATGAATAGGGATTATCTGCAGACGTCCTGTTCATGAAATCCTCATGCGACTGGAGTTGACGGATATTCTTGCACCGAGTATATGACCGTGCTAGAATTTTGTGGAATAAAATATAACTAAAAGGAGGTTCATATGAAACTGGAGGATATCAAGACTGTTGGCGTTGTGGGTGCGGGAGTAATGGGAGGTGGGATCTCTCAAGTATCGATACTTGCCGGTTACAAGGTTATCACTCGCGATTTAAATGAAGAGATTCTTGCCAAAACAAAAGACACTATGATGAACGGGCGCTTCGGATTAAAGGGAGCAATTGAACGTGGGAAAATAACCCAGGAGCAAGTTGACAAGGCACTGGCTAACTTGACACTGACTACAAAAGTGGAAGACCTTAAGGACGTGGATATACTTATTGAGGCAATCGGTGGAGGAGGTGCGGCGGAACTCGAGAACAAGGACCTTAAATTTAGGGTCTTCAAGGAGCTGGACAATATCGTCAAGAAAGAGGCGATTTTTGCCAGCAATACCTCGTTTTTTACTATACGTGACATAGCAGCAGTAACTAATCGAAAAGATAGATTCTGCGGCATGCACTTCTTTAGCCCGGTAGGCGTTATGAAGGTAGTGGAAGTCGTATGGACTCCTGAAACTTCAAAAGAAATAATCGATATTGCGGTAGGATTTTGTCAGAAAGTCGGCAAAGTCCCTGTCCGTGTCAAAGACGTTCCCGGCGATACCGGCTTCATAGGAAATCGCATCTATTTTGCTGCGGTGAGAGAAGCGCAGAAGGTCCTTAAAGAAGGAATCGCAGAAAAGCCAGAAGATATCGATGCAGTCATGACCATGGGTTTCAACTGGCCCATAGGACCCATGATGATGGGAGGCGGAGCTCGGTCTGGCTGGAAGTAAGCTGAATATAAGCAGGGATATTGGCTAAATATAATTCAAAATAAAAAGCTGGGTATCTAAATGCCCAGCTTTCTATTTTCGATTGTTTGAGATGTTTAGCTCTTGCCGATTCGGAACATCTTGGTACCGCACTTCGGGCAGGTACCCTGTGTGGCTGGCTTGCCATTCTTCATTTTGATGGACTTGGGATTGCTCATCTCCCTCTTGGTGCGGCATTTCATACAGTACGCTTGCATCTGTGTACCTCCTTTTATTATTTATG
>CAZUEB010000012.1:0-20303 GCA_964619115.1 uncultured Dehalococcoidales bacterium | reverse complement strand
CGAGCCAGGACTCATGGCGAAACTCGAAAACATGGCGATACTGGCGAGGTAATATGGAAAGGAAGGTCTCCAGTGTTTCATCACTACGCTTCATTGTTGGTGGCAACTGATACAGCAGCGGGCCGAGCTTATCCTGCAGGGAATCAGCTCTCGCTAGGAAATTCTGCACCGACTCTTCCACATCCTTTAGCCTTTTTATATGCGTGATAAAACGGCTGACTTTAACAGCAAAGACAAAACCCCCAGATGAAGATTCCCGCCAATTTATAAAAGCCTTTTCCGAAGGCAAACGATAGAAGCTGTTATTCAATTCAACGGTATTAAAATGCTGAGCATAAAATTCCAGCCAATTCGGCTTGGCTAGCTTTTCAGGATAAAAAAGCTCCCGCCAGTGCTCATAATGCCAGCCACTCGTCCCGATATAATACTCAGCCATGTTCACACCAAAATGGACTTCACTGCTACCCCCGGGCTATAATGACTATCCATGAAAAAGCCAGATAGCCAATCGAGGCTTCCCGTGCCGGCAACTCCACCGAAGCTAATCAACCAGGGCTTCGTCTGGATAGGCAATCGCCGCAGTTCCATAAAAACTAGAAGGTTCTCAGGAATCTCCTCCACTTTGATGGCGCCCGTCTTCATGCTTGAGTTACTTTTCCTGGCCCTGCTAATAGGTATACTCTTGTTCATCTTCGCACTTTATGTAATGTTCAATTTGCTGATTTCCCTGCCCAGACTGAAAAGGGGACGCTTCTAGAATATACCCTTTGTCATTCTGAGGAAACGCAACGACCGAAGAATCCCACTTTTTTATAGATCCTTCGCTTCGCTCGGTATGACAACTGGTCTTTCTACAGCTCCTCCAATTTGGCTAAATCAAACCGCATGCCGTCACGAGCTGCAATAACCTGAATGCCTGTATCATCGCTCATCTTTTGTGCCAGTTCCCAGGGCTTAGACTTCCATATTGACATACCGAAGTGGGTAAGTATGGCAACCTTCGGCCTCACCTCCACAATTATCTGTCTGGCTTCAGAAATAGATAAATGGTCAATCCCATCCTTAGCCTCCTGCATAACCACATTTATGACTAACAGCTCAGACCTGTAGTAGCTAGACAGCCCGTCGAAATACCCGGTATCGGTAATCCAGGAAATTGTATGCCGCGGTGTCCTGAAAACAAAGCCATAGGTTTCAACAAGATGCCTGTGCCTCACCGGGGTCTCGAATGAGATGTCTCCTACAGAATAAGACTTTCCTTCAGACAAAATATCTATTTTCTCAGGGAAGTTCCGCAAATATGGGAGAATTACAGCATCCTCATTCAGAGCATCCGACGGCGCAAACACCAAGCCCCGCTTCTTCCAGCCCCCCTCGGTCATAGCCTCAATCATGATATTGACGTCTCCTGAGTGGTCAATGTGCTTGTGAGACAAGATAATAGCCTTCAGTTTCAAAGCGTCCAGCTTTCGCTTCACGCTGTGAACAAGGCATCCGGGGCCAGGGTCGATAAGTATCTCAGTGCCGCCGAAATTCAGCCAGGCGCCGCCTGAAGCCAGAAATTGCTTGGTCACCACAAACCGGGCACCAGCCGTTCCCAGAAAGGTTATTGTATCCGATAAGTGCTCCACAGTCTTAATTATATCAGGAAAGTTGGCTTACACGTCTGACTTTCTGTTAAAATTGGCACAGCTTGTGATCCGCGAGAAAAGGAGATAAATGACAGCATTACAGGACGAAGTTGCCCAGCTTCTAAAGGAATATCAGGCCAAAACAGGTGAACTGCTGACTATAGGAACCGTCGAATCAGCTACCGGCGGCAGGATAAGCGACAAGATAACCAACGTTTCGGGCAGTTCCGACTACTATAAGGGCTCCATAATCTCCTACAGCAATAAAGCCAAGACAGACATTGTTGGAGTAAAAAAACAGACCCTCAAGAAACATGGCGCCGTCAGCTCCCAGACAGCGATAGAGATGGCCGAAGGTGGCAGAAAATTACTTAAAGTGGATATCTGTATATCCGACACCGGAATTGCCGGACCCACCGGCGCCATGCCGGGGAAACCCGTAGGCTTATTCTATGTCGGCATATCCACCAAAGATACCAGCCTGGCTAAAGAAGACCATTTTCAAGGCAATCGTGAGGAAAACAAGCAAAAAGCGGCTGAAATGGCACTCACTCTATTAAAAGAATATCTGCAAAAACGACTCGGCGAAGAGACCGATAGCACACTGGAAGAGAAGCACGTGGTCACCTGCTTTCTTGAGCACCGTGGTAAAATCCTTATTTTGAGACGGAGCGGTCGGGTTAGCACCTACCGCAGAAGCTGGGCTGGAGTCAGCGGCTACATAGAGACAAACGCCGACGACCAAGCCTTCACCGAAATCAGCGAGGAAACAGAGTTGTACAAAAAAGACCTGAAGCTGGTAAAGAAAGGCAACCCATTAGAAATCATCGACAAAGACCTGAACCGGAAGTGGATAGTGCATCCATTCCTCTTTCACGTAAGGGCTCCGGAAAAAATAAAGACCGATTGGGAACATACCGAGGTCAAGTGGATTAAACCGGGAGAGCTTAAAAAATACCAGACTGTACCCGGGCTGGCGAAAGCCCTGGCGCGGGTAATCAAATGACATTTATGTCTTTAGTCCCTCAAATCCCCAGAGGTTGGATATGCTGGCTAAGGTAATGAGCTGCGCTGTAGTCGGGCTGGAAGGAGCCCTGGTCGAGGTAGAGGTTGATATATCTCCGGGGCTGCCTTCTTTTACCGTTGTCGGCCTGCCAGATACCGCCGTACAGGAAGCTAGGGAACGAGTTCGTGCTGCCATCCGCAACTCCGGCTGCACCTTCCCGATGAGACGAATTACAGTTAACCTGGCACCGGCTGACCTTAAAAAAGCCGGCCCCGCTTACGACTTACCCATAGCCATCGGTATACTTCTCAGCTCCGAGCAAGTATATGCCGACGTGACAAAAACACTCTTCCTGGGTGAGCTTTCCCTGGATGGCAGCCTGCGCCACACCCATGGCATACTGCCCATGGTAGCTCTAGCCCAGGAAAAAGGGCTATTGGATGTATTCGTTCCTGCCAATGATGCCAACGAAGCATCCATGCTTGACGGCATTAAAGTCATCCCATCTATATCGTTAGCACAGTTGGTCAGCCACCTCCGGGGAGAGCTATCAATCCCTCAGCATCATCCTGACAAAGACTGGCGAGACATAACCACTGACTTCGCTCATGCTGATTTGGCACATATAAAGGGACAGGAACACGCCAAGCGGGCTCTGGAAGTAGCCGCGACCGGTGGTCACAACATACTCATGTCAGGACCTCCGGGCAGCGGCAAGACGATGCTAGCTCGCGCCCTGCCTTCCATAATGCCGGCAATGACTTTAGTCGAAGCTCTAGAAGTAACTAAAATCTACAGCGTCAGCGGGCTTCTTTCCAGTGATACGCCTCTTATAAACCAGCGCCCCTTCCGTTCGCCGCATTACACCATCTCTCATGCCGGCCTCGTTGGCGGCGGTCACTGGCCCAGACCCGGCGAAATAAGCCTGAGCCACCGTGGCGTGCTCTTCCTGGACGAGTTTCCCGAATTCAGCCACATGGCTCTGGAATCATTGCGCCAGCCAGTAGAAGACAAGGTCGTCACCATCAGCCGCGCTCAGGGCAGCGTAACCTTTCCCGCCAACTTCATGCTGGTAGGCGCCATGAACCCCTGTCCCTGCGGCTATTATGGAGACCCTGTTAAAGAGTGCAAGTGTTCCTCCGGCGAAATCTCACGCTATCAGAAGAGAATAAGCGGACCACTTCTCGACCGCATCGATATTTATGTCGAAGTTCCCCGAGTTGAATACGAGAAGCTTACCGATGAAACACCGGGCGAAAGCTCGGAAAGAGTCCGAAGCAGAGTTGAATCCGCCAGGCAGATTCAACAGAAGCGCTTTGAAGGGACAAAACTGACCTGCAATGCCGAGATGACACCTGTAGAGGTCAAGGAATTCTGTCGTGTCGAGCCAGCGGCTCAAAGCCTGTTACGCACGGCTATGAAACAGCTTCACCTAACTGCACGTGCCTTTCACCGCGTCCTCAAGCTAGCCCGCACCATCGCCGACCTAGATAGAGCCGACACCATCAAAGCCAACCATCTCGCCGAAGCCCTTCAGTACCGGCAGAGAAGCACAAGCTAGGCAACAGAGCAAACCCCCAGACTATCTAGTATCTACCAGACCTCATGTGTCGCGCTATTCAGTTAAGCCAATGTCTTATCGCTAAGCCAGACCCGGTTTTTATTCGGCGGCAGACTTATCTCTCCGTCCGCGGAAAGCGGGGGGCCCAAGAAGCTGACCTCCATCCACGACAATAGTCGTGCCTGTTATATATTTAGCCAGGTCGGAGGCCAGAAATAGAACGGCACCAGCCACATCATCGGGCTCACCCATGCGAAGTAAAGCAATCCCTTCCACTGCAGCTTCGCCTACTGCTGGCTCTTTCCACAGCGCTTCGCTGAGTCGCGTCTTTATCAGTCCAGGGGCAATTGCGTTCACTCTGATACCCCACTGACCCCATTCCTTTGCCATGACCTGAGTCAACATGATATAGGCAGCCTTGGTAACATTATAAATATTGAGGTCACTAGCTCTCAAGCCACCCACTGAGGAAGTATTTATCATACAGCCACCACCCTGCTCCTTCATCACCATGGCCACCAGCTGTGCCAGGAAAAAAGGGCCTCTCAGGTTAACGCTAAAAGTAGTGTCCCATGCCCACTCCTCAGCATCCAGCAGTGGCCCAGCATATGGATTCGTGCCAGCGTTGTTGAACAGAACATCGATGCGGCCAAATTCCTTCATAACCGTACTGACCAAATTTTTTGAGTCCTCAATCTTGGCAACATGGGCGGCCACCGCCAGGCTTTTCACACCTTTAGCCTTGACTTTTTCAGCCACCTGCTCCAGGTCAGACAACTTGCGGCTGGCTACCACCACATCAGCGCCAGCACCAGCGAAAGCCAGGGCACTGGCTTCGCCAATACCTCGACTAGCCCCACTCACCAACGCCACCTTGCCCTTCAAAGATATTTTGGAAAAGTCCATCTGTTTCCCTCCTTAATTTTAAATGCTTACAAAAGTTAGCACGCAGCAACCTCCCAGTCAAGAGTACGATCTCATGTAGTCTCTACACTTAATTCTTTTTAACTAAACAGTAGCTGGTTTTGAGGATATGATTAATAAACGTCCCGCTTCCAAAAAATCATCATGCGGAAATTGGAACCTTATTTTTCTGATGTCATTTGTAGAGGAAGATCCTGGATAAACACACTCAAATTTCCATCCTGCCCTTTCAAACAATAGAACTAATTCATGTAGACTCCACACGCGTAAATCCAATTGAAAGTCACCCTCCAACACAAGCGTCTTTTCGTCAATCCGTCGCATAAATATCCTTTTTTCTTTGTGTCGTGATGTCTGAGAATCAAACTGGCGCTCATATAGGATAAGACGGTCCTTTATTCGTTCAAAGCTGCGTTCTGAGAAATTACGAAGCAGCCAATCCCTATTAACGATATCTAAGGCAAAAAAGCCGCCTGGCTTAACGAGCTTTAGGCATTGCCGTAATATATCATCATTAGTATCATCATCGTAGAAACCAAACGACGTCCACAGACATAGTATGCCATCGAAAGGCTCCTCGTTAGAAAGCGCTGATTGTATCTGCCTCATATCCACTACTTTGAAACGTACTTTATCCTCGATTTTCAGTTTCTGTGCTCTTTTCCTGGCTATTTCTATATAAACAGGCGATAAATCTGTTCCAATAACGTTTATCCCGCGCTTCCCCAACTCTATCGAGTGACGACCGATACCGCAGTTCAAGTCCAGTACCCTTTTTGGCTTATACCCTTGTATATCCAGCAATCCCAAAATATCTCTTATCTCTGTCCGTGCCTGCGGGTTAAGCTCTCGTAATATACTTAGAAAAAGCTGTGGATTCTCTTCGAATAGTTTTTCTGTCCAGTGCTGCATCGGTACCTCCTTTAATCTCTATCCCCAAATAGCATCCAAAATCTTTATCCGCATCACCCGCCACACAGGTATGAAAGCAGCCACAAGGGACACACTCAGCAGGATGAAAGCCATACGCGCAGTGTAAGCAGGCTTGGTTGTGAGATAGGCAGGACCGAAGGGAAACTCGAAAGGATGACGGGCTTCTATGGGTATTATCACATACTTGAAGGCTAGAATGCCAATAATTAACCCGATAACCGCGTAGAACAATGCCCGGATTAAATAGGAGATGGTGATAGAACGAGATTTAATGCCTATGGCACGCTGTATGCCAATCTGGCGCCGCCGATTGACTACATCAACATAGGTGACTATAAAGACCGTAATTCCGGCTATGAGGTAGTTGACTACATTTAATATCTGGTTTATCAGGATAAAGCTCTCGGTCATGCTCTCCACAAGCCCGGCAGTTTCATCCCACGTCTGGAAAGCGAGGCCACTCCGCATACTGGCTATTCGTTCAATTATCAGCTCGGGGTCAACGCCTTCTTCCAGCTTCACCCGTATGCTGGTAGCCTTGTTATTCATATTCGGCATTACTGAGTTGAACTCCAGGTCGGTCACAAAAGCCTGTACGTCAGTTTGAATGAATCCGGTATCGAAAATGCCTTTAACTGTGTACTGCTTCTCAATGCCATTGCTATAAGTTACCACCACTTTGTCACCAGCATGGACATGGCGCAATGAGCTGGAATACAATTCGATATCATCGAGGTCAGCACCGGCTAGCTGAACGCCCAGGAGTATCTGTCCCCGGTCACGAGAGTCAAGATATCTGCCCTCAATCAAAGAGTCCGCGACTTCGAAAACTGCCCTCTCTTGCGCCGGGTCAATACCGATGACAACACAATTGACCCGCTCATCTTCAAAAGTAACATAGGCATTTATGTTGTTCCTGGCACTGGCAGCTACAACGCCATCTATGGATTCAATGCTCTGTGCAAGGTCATCAGCATGGCTTATGACGGTATCATCACCTCCAGGCTCAATGATGATATCCCCTGAATAGGTCTTTATCAGTATAGTATTCATGCTCATGGTGGCTCCGTTTATCAGCCCCGGTACGAAGAGAAGATTCATGGTCACCAAGACTAGCATGAAGATTGTTAACAAGATGATGCCGACATTCCCCCTAACAATCGACTTTAAGGCAAGGAATGTCGCTACTTTCAATAATCTAGTCACTGTATTGGAGCACCTTCTTTTACCATCTTGCCATCACTGAGCACGATTAGACCGCGGGCATATCTTTTATCCTCGGGGTCGTGTGAAACAAAAATGACAGTAACCTTCATCTCCTCATTAAGACCAACCAGCGTCTCCATCACCTTCCTGCTGGATATAGTGTCCAGGTTGGCACAGGGCTCATCGGCGAATATAATCCTGGGGTTGTTTATCAGGGCACGGGCGATAGCCACTCTCTGCTGCTCGCCTCCAGACAATTCCTTGGGATAATGCCTTAGCCTCTTCCCTAAGCCGACCAGGTCAAGCAACTCTTTAGCCCTTTTCTTAAAGTCGACTCCCTTATCGCCAAGCATCATGCCAGGTAAATAAACGTTCTCATGAGCCGTTAGCTCAGCAAGTAGGGCATATTCCTGGAAAACGTAGCCCAGATGTTGGAGACGCAGCGTGGCTCGAGCGTCATCTGAGAGTTTGGTTACGACCTCATTATCAATGATTATCTCGCCAGAAGTAGGACGGTCGAGCAAACCAAGCTGTCTGAGCAATGTGGATTTTCCCGAGCCGCTCTTGCCCATAATGCAGACCATATCTCCATCAGCAATACTGAAAGATATGTCATCCAGCGCCCTGACCTGCACATCGCCAAGACCGTACATTTTGCTTAAATTTCGAACTTCTAACATATGTCTATAAATAACCCCCTGCCTATCGCATGACAGAGCCTATCCTCTTCTGTATTCTCTTCCAGGAATCTGTGATAAGGAAACTGTCCTCTATATTGCCAATCATCCTGAGAAACTTAGCCATGGGTACTGAAAACGTAAGCATATTTTGGCTAATAAAAGGGCGGGCTGAAATATCGAACAGCCCGATCACTCCTCTGGGACGTTGAGATTTACCTTCAAGGTAGGGGTACTGGACAATCGAGCCGCAGCCGGCACTGAACGGGGCGAAAACTCCATTCGGCTCGGCTTCATCAAAATCCGCCAGCGTGAACAGACCCGCCAGAACATCAGGCTGGGCAAAGAAGATGACAACCTCCGGATTATCTGGCTTCTCAAACTTATCCCATCTCTTGAAGACTATATAACGAGCCGGGGCATTAAACGGAGGCGCGTATTTCATTCCCTCCGTAACAAGCTCAGGCGATTTTTTGTAGCGTTCCCCTTCGAGCTTGCCCGGGATTCCGCAGGATAGGAAATATTCAAAGTCGGGCATAATTCTCTGACTAAACCCAAGATATCGCCTGCCACCAAAGCAGCCAACTGAGTCGGTATTGTAGCTGACAGAACTTCCTTTCCTCACCTTTAACAGGTCTCCGATTACACACCTGTGCCCCGAGGTAGGCTTAATCAGGTCAGCATGGCCTTCTTCATCAGTATAATAGAAGGCAATCGGAAGCTCGGCACCGTTAAAGTATCTTTTCCACAGCATACCAAATTTCTCTTTAACCCTCATGTCCATAGACAAACTCTCATGTTTGATTTTGCAGCGGCAAATAGCGAGCTAGTGGACAAACCGCATGGTTACGATGGCTACAGCTACATAGAGGAACACGCCTATGAGAACAGAAGTCACGATCCCCCACCTAGGTAAAATAAATATCATGGCGACGGCATATACTATCCAGGCTGGTATCAAAAACAGCATGCCTTTGAAATATGAGACCGTGGCACCGATACCACTATTAAAATATATCATGAGCAGGGTCACGATGGTGATACTGGGAAAAAACGCCACAAAAGCGGCAAGCAGCCCTTTACCCTGACTTCCAAAATAAGTTACCAGTGTCACAATCGCTCCTCCGAGCACGAAATATAATGACAGTAATTTAATATCCATCAGTTTGCCTCCGGTGGTATTAGCCAGCACTGAGGAGATATACTAGTCAGGATTAAGGGCTGTTGTCAATTTTATGAGTAAGACTCACCGCCTGATGGGTACATACCATTGACAAAGGGATTATAATATGACAGACGCAGGCAAACTTAACGTCCGGGGGTGAATAAAATGACCACTTTACAGAAAACTTTGCTCTACATCTTCCTCGCATTCGCTATCCTTTTCATCGCTCTGCTACCGCTCGAACCTTATTCGGGGAATTTCATAATTAAAGCCATACCGGCGTTAAGCCTGGCTGCCCTGCCATTTATAGCAGTTCCCGGCTCGAGAGGTAAGCTGCTGTTTGCGTCTCTGCTATTTTGCGCCGCTGCCGATATAGCCATGGAGCTAGAAGCAGGAAAGTATTTCATTATCGGCCTAGGATTATTCCTCATCGCACATATACTGTTCATAATAACCTTCTCCAGAGATTTCAAAGCTCAAAAATCCCAGATTCCTGTCATCATTATGCTTATCGTCTATGCCAAGATGATGGCTTTTATCATGACGCCCTATCTCAAAGATATGACAATACCGGTCTATATCTACTTAACTGCTATAACTTTGATGGCAATTTTCGCATCGCTGAGGATATCAAAGAACGATTTCACATTATATGGAGCCATATCTTTCATAGTTTCCGATTCAATCTTAGCCATCAATAAGTTCATGATGCCGGTACCGGCGGCGGATTACCTTATTATGATTACATATTACCTGTCATTGTTCCTGATAGTATACAGTTTTTTGAAAGAATAACCGACGGTGAAACAAGAAAGTAAAAGTGCCCTGTGTTGAATCAGGTATAATGAAGAAGGCTGGACATCCTTTCTTTCGGATATCCAGCCTTATGCTGAGTATTTCTTTTTCAATCTTCTTCCAACACCTCCTTTTTCTAGATTCTTTCTGAGCGGCGTCTAGCCTGTAGCTTTGGCAGTAGCCTTGGCCCGCCGCTCCTTCCTGGCAGCCTCGACGAGACCACCGATGATCGGATACCAAACATACGCTACCGGGAAGAGGATGACTGGTATTGCCAGTGCTAGTACTACGATAATTTCGACGGTCATTGTTTTTACCTCCTTTCTTTATTTTCCCTTATCTCGACCTTCCGACTATAGTTTAACATGCTAGTACCGCTATGACTTCCGCCGCAATACCTGTTTCCAGTCGCCAGAAACACCTAAGCCAGTCGCTTCAATCCATCACTTCATGCCTACCTGGTACCACATTTGAATAGGTATATATGCCCATCCATGTCGCCATGTAGCTTCAAATGTCGAATCCGCTATCAAGATGAGGTTTTGATACAGAGTATGAAAGAGAAAGGGAAATACTGGTAAGCACCTGGGGCTTTGAACAATAAGCTCCAGAGAAAGAAGAGAGCCGCGTGGCTCCCTTAATTGGCAAATGGTATCATGCTACAGGCAATGTGAAGAAAAAGGTGCTTCCCTTGCCCTTACGGCTTTCCACCCACACCGTTCCTCCGTGCAATTCAACGAGACGTTTCACCATAGCCAGCCCTATGCCGGCTCCTCCATGTCCCCTCCGTCGCGACCGGTCTGCCTTGTAGAAATGGTCGAACACATGAGGTAAGTCCTCAGCAGCTATGCCGCTTCCGGAATCTGATACAGATACCGTAACCAAACCCGGTGTCTTGAGATTTGCGCCAATTTTGATAGCCCCACCGGCTCGCGTATATCTGAGAGCGTTATCAATAAGATTATGCAGAACCTGACGTATACGGTCCCTGTCGATAAGTACCGCTGGTAATTCTTCTGATAGCTCCGCACCGATGCGAATTCGCTTCTCATGGCATCGACTCTGGACACTGGCTATTTGTGCCAAAATAAATTCGCCCAACTCGGTGGCACCCTGATATAACTTAAGCTGGCCAGCCTCCGCCAGTGACAGGTCCCTAAGGTCAGTCACCAATCTGGAAAGCAGCACGGTCTCATCATACACAGAGGCGATTTGCTCCGGCGCAGGGATAATGACTCCATCGAGCCAGGCTTCGAGATTACCCTGAATAATACTGAGCGGATTACGCAATTCGTGGGCGATGTCAGCCAAAAACTGGCGTCTGCTCTTTTCCTTCTTATCCAGTTGCTCAGCCATGGTATTAAAGGCATCGGATACTTCACCTATCTCATCATCAGTCTTCTGTGAAACCCGATGTGAGAAATCTCCGGCAGCAACTTTACGTGCCGCCAAAGTCAGTTGTCTCATAGGTCCGGTAATGAGCCAGCTAAACAAGAAACCCAGGGCAATGCCAACCAGAACAGCTACTAACCCTGCCAGCCATAAAGAATTACGAACTCCGTTAAGAAAAGCTTGTTCCGCCTCACCCATATAGTAGGGCATACCAACCTGACCGCCAGAACCTGTCCCGGGGTACATCGAACCAGGTGGGGCCTGTCCCTGGTAGCTTTCCTGGCAATAGCATCTGAACTCATTCTGGACCGAATTATTCACCCACATAGCTATAACGCCCACACTCACCAGGGCAATTCCCACAAAGAGAAGAGAGAGCTTCACCGATAACTTACGTAGCATTATTTCCCCAATTTGTAGCCAACGCCCCTTACCGTAATCAAAGGGTTGGCAGATTCAGGTGCCAATTTCGATATCTTCTGTCTGATATTTTTAATATGAGCATCTATAGTTCGCTCGTAACCTTCGTAAGACTCGCCAAAGGCTGAATCCATCAACTGTAGTCTGGTATAAACTCTACCGGGATTACGTGCCAGTACAGATAATAACTTAAACTCAGCAGCCGTCAAGCTAAGCGGTTGTCCCAAATAAGTCGCCTCATATTTCTCCGGGTCCAGACTAAGGTCTCCAGCAATTGTCTGCTCACTTTGCTTCAGCCCCTCCCTGTACCTTCGCAATACAGCACTGACCCTGGCAGCAAGCTCGCGGGGACTGAACGGCTTGGTAACATAGTCATCAGCTCCGAGTTCAAGGCCAACGATTTTGTCCGTTTCCTCATCGCGAGCTGTAAGCATGATAATCGGGACGTTCGATTGCTTCCTGATGGCTCGGCAAACATCCAGACCATCCAGTTCAGGCAAATTCAAATCCAGAAGTATAAGATCCGGTTTATAGCGCTGAGCCTTCTCGATGGCGGCTTTGCCATCGGCAGCGGTGATAACATCATAGCCATCCTTTAAAAGGTATGCTCTGATGAGCTCGCAGACCTTAGGTTCATCATCAACCAGTAGAATCGTGCTACGTGCCATCGCCTGCCCACCGTGCTACAGTATGAATTTTAGCATATAAAATTGTTAGGGGCGAAGTGGTCGACCTTCGCCCCTATTGCTTAGGAGGTGTATTTTGATACGTCGGTATTCCGACTGGATGTTATCATGAAAGTTTATCGCCAGTTTCTATGACATGGCTGCTGGTATCTGGCGTCATTATCACCAGACCATTCACCCTGCCCATAACCTGCTCCCGGACAGGCACAATAACCACCACCTCCACAGTATCCTAATCCATCGCCATTACCAACATATGGGCAGTTAGAATACTGCAGGCCAAGACACTGTGAACAATCATACGATACATAAGGGCAATTCAAAACCGAAATATCCCTTTCTTTAGCCAGAACCAGTCCGGTACCGATGACCAATACTACTACTGCGACCAGGATTGGAATCCCGATTTTTAAAAACTTGCTCATATGCATTCGCCTCATTTCTGATATAAATAATAGCAGGCGAATGTGAACCTATCGTGAAGATATTGTGAGGTTTTGGTGAATTGTGACGATGTTATTAAGAGAGAAGCCGTAACCTAGCGACAATGCTACTAAATACGGGCAAAATCACCACGTAACCATTGCTCAACACTAAAAAGTAGGGATATTCCCACATCAACCTTTGCCTCAAAAAGTTTCCTGTTGCTTTTTCACAACCACACAGCCATTGCAATGGTAATTCAGATGCAAAAACACAAACTCAATTTCTGCAGCCCAGCTTAGTTTCCATAAAACGATACCAAGTGCCGAAATCGTATTCCTTCAACTCAGTCTAGCACCACAATTGCTACAAAACATTGACGGAGCAGTAATAGCTGCCCCGCATCTGGCACAATAAGACTCCAGAGTTGAACCGCAGCCTCCACAAAATCGCTGACCCGGGGCAACCTGGCACCCGCACTTAGGACAGGTGACGCTCTGCTGTACCAACTGAGGTTGCTGAGCTGTTGGCGCATACCGCTTTGCCGGCTCTACCACCAACTCTGTCTTTGTCTGTGACAACCTGCCACCACCCCAAATAGCCACAAAACAGACCGTGGAAATAAAAATAATGACAACCATGTTAAACCCAGCAGGAAGCCACAATATCAAGTTCAGCAGCAGCCCTACCATTCCCAATACAAGTAAAATACCACCTATAGCTCTCATGTATGACACCATATCCAATAGTTATAACTATCGAGTCAATTGTAGCAAATCCACAGGAAACAGCAAAGAATTACGATATTCAGAAGGAATATATTTGGAGGCGAGGCTTCACTTTCATCTAATGTGTCAGCAAATTAAAAAATACACCGATTTTCCGTCTTGGGCGTTTAGAGCCCAGCCTCAGCAAGTATGTTCGGGACCAGCTCTTCTCTGCCGATAGCCATGACGTGAACCCCGTCACAAATAGAATCCCTCTTCAGGACAGCAATCATTCTACCAGCAATCTCTATACCCTTGTTGAGCGCTTCACCTTTAGGTGCTGCTGCCAGCTCATCAATAAGGTTTTGCGGCACAAAAATGCCGGGCACATTATCGTTCATATATTTCGCCATCCTGGCTGAGGTCAGCAGGACGATTCCGGCTAGAATCTTAACAGGAAATTTGCGAGCATATGTCATGAACTTCGCAAAGTTATCCAAGTCATAAATAGCCTGGGTCTGAAAGAATTCAGCTCCTGATTCGACCTTCTTCTCAAACTTAAGCAGTTGAGGCTCTAAAGGACTAGCTTCAGGAGTTACTATGGCTCCAGCGCAGAATTCAACAGCTCCATCGAGATCATTACCTCCGAGGTCTTTGCCGGCTTCCAACTGACGGATTGTCCTTAACAATTGAACCGAATCAAGGTCAAAAACACCTTTGGCTTCCTTATGGTCACCGACAGGCACGGCATCGCCAGTAAGGCAAAGTACATTTCTTACACCCCTGGTATAAGCAAAGAGTAGTTCAGCCTGAAGGGCAAGCCTATTTCTGTCACGACAGGTCATCTGCAATATCGGCTCACCTCCATGCTCTTTGATAGCCAGACAACCACCTATGGAAGGAAAACGCATAACCGAGCTCTGGTGGTCAGTAACATTCATGGCAGCCACCTTGTCCTTGAGGAGGTCAATATGATGGTACATCTTCTCGATGTTCGTCCCTTTAGGTGGTCCAATCTCACTGGTTATGACAAACTCACCGGAGTTTAGAGCTTCTTTAAAGCGTGCTGTCATAATTATTTCCTCCCACTTCACACAATTTTAATCGTCCGCGGTCTGGGCGTTGCCTGATAATTCTTAGGCGGCTGATACTTGCGCATCAAATCGAGCCTACCCTGCGCTTCCAGTCGCTGGTGGATAAGAGTCCATGCACAATCTTTCGTTATGTCAACTTCACATTTACCCTTGTTTGTGCCTCCGCACGGCCCATTCAGCAAACCTTTATGACATGCAGTTAACGGGCAGATACCTGCAGTCTGTCCAAGCACGCATTGGCCACACTGAGCACAGACCTCATGGAAATTGCCAGGCTCGTCCTCCAACCCGATAAACAATGTATCAAGTGCTGGAATAACCGGTCTATCAATATATGAGCTGATTTTGTGCACTCCTAAGGCACAAGACATAACCAGAATGCAATTCGAACTGTTTATAGCCCTATTGTTCTCTCTGAGCGCCGCTTCTGTCATCTCGTCACAAGCAGTTGGAATAACCGTCCAACCCGCCACGATTTTGCCCAACTCTTGCAGACGTTCCTTCATACCCAACACCTCATCCCTGCCTCCGGTTTTGGTCATGGTAGCACAAGTACCACAACCAACAATAAAGACTCTGTCCAATCCTTCAAGCTGCTCTTTGATTTCATCAAAAGTTTTCTGCTTAGTGATAGATTTCATCTCACATTCTCCTAACTAACCAGTTCAAATTCCCTCACACTGTCTCATCCATCATCGCTCCAAATCACATCTCAAACACCGCTTAGCCTCATATTGGGCTTTATCCTCTGAGAAGCAAAGCTCTATCTCCTCAAAGCTGTGTCGTCTCTTGTCGGTGGGGAGAGTCGGCACTTCCAGTCGAGGTTGTGCCTCCCACGTCTCTTCTTCCACTTTGGTGTCAGACTCCACAATGACCTCGGTCTTCAAATCGTACATCTCTACTCTTGAAGTATCTGCCTTAAGGTACTTATCTATAGCGAGGGCTCCTCTTCTGCCTGCAGCAATAGCATCTATTACCATGCCAGGGCCGGTAACAAAGTCACCACCGGCAAAGACGCCGGGAACATTAGTGGACAGAGTATTACTATCAACCGCAAGCGTCTCCCACCGTGTGCGCTCGAGAGCACTGTCAGGAGGCAAGAACGACAGGTCGGGGGCTTGTCCAACTGCGGCAATCACGGTATCTGCTTCGGCAAAAAATTCCGAGCCTGGAATCGGCACAGGGCGTCGTCGCCCACTGGAATCCATCTCACCTAATTGCATGCGAATACATTGCAGGCCAGTCACCTTCCAATTGTCACTGGCTATACGAGTAGGACTGATAAGAAAATTGATTCCTAATCCCTCAGCCACCGCCTCATCATATTCAACCTCGGTTACCGGCATCTCTTCTCTAGACCGTCGATAAAAGATGCTGACTTCATCAGCACCGAGACGTAAAGCCGTGCGTGCAGCGTCAAGAGCTACATTGCCACCGCCAATGACCGCCACCTTATGCCCAACTCTAACCTGCTTACCAACCTTAACGTCTCTCAGAAATCTTAGCCCATAGTGGAAACCCTCTACATCCTCCAGTTCACCAGGTATGCCTATCTTCTGGCTCCTCTGAGCACCAGCAGCAATAAAAGCAGCGGCAAAGCCATCTCTCTTGATAAGGTCATCCACGGTGTAGTTTACACCTATAGGTGTATCATATTTTATGTCAACCCCACGCTTAGCTATATATTCTATCTCCTGCTGAATAACTCGGTGAGGCAACCTAAACTCAGGTAGAGCGACAGAGAGCATGCCCCCACCAACAGGAAGTGCCTCAAAAACAGTGACTCCATAGCCCATTTGAGCCAAATAGTAAGCACAACTCAACCCGGTGGGTCCAGCACCTATTACTGCCACTTTCTGCGTCTTAGTTCGAGGGAAAGGCTCGGGTGGAGGCAATTCGGCTACATGGTCAAAATACCAATCAGCAACGAACCGTTTAAGAGATCTTATAGCTACCGGATCATCGAGTTCTCCACGACGGCATCTGCTTTCGCAAGGATGATGGCAAATACGACCGCATATTGCCGGAAACGGATTTCGTTCTCTGATTGTTTCAACAGACTCCAGATATTCACCAGCCGCAATATGCGCGATATATTTAGGGATGTTAATCCCTACAGGACAAGTATGCTGGCACGGCGATATCATTAGCGAATCACACACAGCAGCAGGACATTTTTTCTCCTTTATATGAGCTTCATACTCGTCCCTGAAGTAATTTATGGTTGTAAGGACAGGGTTAGGACACGTTTGACCCAAGCCACACAGCGAGCATTCTTTAACCGTCTTTGCTATATTAAGCAGTGTATCGATGTCAGTATCAAGGCCTTTGCCTTGAGTAATCCTGGTCAGAATTTCCAGCATCTGCCGTGTCCCCAAACGACATGGAACACATTTGCCACAGGACTCAGTCTGAGTAAAACTAAGGAAGTATCTAGCTACCTCCACCATGCAGGTAGCCTCATCCATCACCACCATACCACCGGAACCCATGATTGAACCCAGTTTAGCTAGTGAGTCATAGTCAACAGGGGTATCTATAAACCTTGTTGGAATACACCCACCCGACGGACCACCTGTCTGCACTGCTTTGAAGCGTTTGCCTTTAGGTATGCCACCACCGATGTCTAAGATGACAGTAGATAAGGGTGTGCCCATAGGCACTTCCACTAATCCACTATTAGCAATCTTTCCAGTTATAGCGAAAACTGCAGTGCCCTTGCTTTTCTCGGTGCCCAAGCTGGCAAACCACTCAGCACCCTTATCAATAATTACAGGAACCGCAGCCAGTGTTTTTACATTATTGATATTGCTGGGCTGTCCGTCCAAACCCGATTGTGCCGGGAAAGGTGGGCGAGGTCGGGGCATACCTCTTTTACCTTCGATGGAAGCAATCAATGCCGTCTCCTCACCACACACAAAAGCGCCAGCACCCTCTTTGACACGAATTGTAAAAGAAAAGTTCGAGCCCAGGATATTATCACCCAAAAAGCCCCTCTCTCTAGCTTGCTCCAAGGCAATTCGAAATCGTTTCACCGCCAGAGGATATTCAGCACGTACATATACATAACCATCCTTAGCACCCATGGCATATCCGGCAATAGTCAAACCCTCGATAACGGAGTGAGGATCAGCTTCCAGAATAGAACGGTCCATAAATGCCCCGGGGTCACCTTCATCGGCGTTGCAGATAACGTATTTGGTATCGCCTGGTGAATTCCGACAAAATTCCCACTTTCGCCCTGTAGGGAAGCCAGCCCCTCCCCTACCACGCAATCCCGACTTCTTGATTTCCTCAATGACCTCTTCAGGCGTAACCAGAAGAACCTTCCTCAATGCTCTATAGCCATCTCTAGCAATATAATGGTCAATCTTCTCAGGATTGATGTGCCCGCAATTACGCAAGATGACACGCTGTTGCTTACCGTAGAATTTTATCTCCGAATAGTACGGGATGCTCTGACCAGTAACCGGGTCGCGATAGAAGAGACGCTCCACAGGCTTGCCATTTTTGAGATGTGAAGTAACAATGTCCGCCGCATCTCCCGGGTCTACATGAGTATAGAAAATACCTTCAGGTTCAACAACTACATTAGGGCCTTGCTCACAAAAACCGTGACAGCCAGTAAAGTCTACTTCAACATCCGCTAATTTCTGCCTTTTTACCTCAGTCTTAAGCGCCGTATAAACGGCATCACCTCCTCCAGAGACACAGCCCGTACCCTGACAAACAAAAATGACCCTCTTGTCCGCCATGTTATTCTCCGCCCCTTTTTTCACTGAATAATTGCGCTACTTTTTTTGGATTCATGTGCCCATAGGTATTAGCACCGATAACTATGTTAGGTGCCAAGGCACAAACACCTATACAGGCAACCGTCTCTAATGTATACTCATAATCAGAGGAGGTCTCACCTTCCTCAAGCCCTAGCTGTTGCTTAACCAATTTCAATATTGTCTTCCCCCCTCTAACATGGCATGCAGTTCCTCGACACACCCTAACAACCTTTTTCCCCTGCGGCTTTGTATACAATTGTTCATAGAAAGAGATTACCCCTTGCACTTGCACAGGAAATAAACCTAGAGCTCTAGCTATTGGCTGCGCCGCTACGGGAGGTATATATCCAAACTCTTCCTGTATTTTCTGAAGGAGTGGTATCAACGCCCACCTTTGACCTTTATAATCAGCTATAAGTTCAGCTATCCGTGCCATATCAATCTCAGGTTTTGTTATCATCTCAGCCATCACTTCCAATCCTTTCCAACCTCACCCGGCACGTTTTGAGTGCCGGGGCTTTAGTCCGAGGGTCTAGAACAATACCAAATAGCTCATTGACATGGCTTTCTGGAAAAGACATAGGCATAAAAACCACCCCTTGATTAAGAGTGTCCATAACCCTAGCTACAGCAAGAACTTCGCCTGTAGATGATACTACCCTGACCCTGTCACCATCTTTAACATCGAATTCTTTAGCATCGGACTCATTTAGCGCCACAAAAGCCTGGGGCGAAAATTTTTTCAGCCTCGAAGCCCTCGAACTCCTGGAGCCGGTGCCGAATTGATACAATGTAGTTCCAGTCAACAAGATTAGAGGATACCCATCTTCCGAGCTTGACTGCGGGACATAACCCACCGCAGCGAACTTCATTTGCCCGTTCGTAGTTTGTTCCTTAACAAGACTATGACTTCTCATGTCCAGCTTGTCATAGTCCACGCCCCGATACAAGGGAACCAATTCTGCAATCTCATTCATAATCTCACGGGGTGAAGAATAAGACATTGAAGCATTCATCATGCAAGCTAGCTGAAGTATTATCTCCCAATCAGGTAAGCTATCCCCTATTGGCTCCAAGGCCTTTCGTATCTTCTGAACCGTACAGTCAAAGCTGGTAAAAGTACCTTCCTTTTCAGCAAAGCTCGCAGCCGGCAAGACCACTTTTGCAAGCTTCGCCGTCTCAGTGAGAAACATGTCCTGCACTACCAGGAAATCAAGCGATCCCAGCGCCTGTCTGACAAAGTTTGAATTTGGAAAACCTACCGCCGGATTTTCCCCCACAATATACATACCCTTTATCTTGCCTTCTTTTGCTCCGCCAATCATCTCTAAAGCTGTTAATCCTGCACTCGCTGGCAACTGGCATCGCCAGCGAGCCTCGAAATTACTCCTGGCTTGAACATCGTCCAAGTTTTGATAACCAGGCAGAAAATCAGGCAAAGTTCCCATATCACTGGCACCTCGTCCGTTGTTATCTCCCTGCAGCGCATAGATGCCACACCTGCTATCTCCAATATTGCCCGTTAACATCGCCAAATTCGCCAAGGCAGCTATACTATCTACCCCATTGACATATTGGGTAATACCACCACCATACACAATTGAAGTTTTACCACCCCCGGCAAATAACCGGGCAGCCTGATATATCTCCTCAACCGGGATACCTGTGATTTTTTCTACATACTCTGGCGTATATTCTCTTAAACCATCAGCCAATGTCTCAAAACCGCTTGTTATGCTGGCTATAAACTCTTTATCCAGCAAATCCTCATCGATAATCACTTTAGCCATGCCGTTTATAAGAGCCAAATCCGTACCGATTTTGGGTTTCAACCAGAGATATGCCCAAGATTCGAGTTTAGTCCGCCGGGGATCTATCAATAGCAACTTGGCACCCTTGCGCTTAAC
>CAZUEB010000011.1:9457-20945 GCA_964619115.1 uncultured Dehalococcoidales bacterium | reverse complement strand
ATGGCGGGCTGAAGTGGAGACAGGTAAGCCATTTGTCCAGCCATAATGAGGCGAAGACAAATAGGACTACGATGCCGAAGAAGATGACCAGAGCTATCGGCATTATACGCATTCTGCGCTTAATACCTCCGGTGGCTACCCTGTAGACATAGTCGGCGTATCTATCCCAGATGCTCATTTCAGCCATCCTTTCTTGCTGGCACAGCAATATAATAGCATTACTTGAGGCTACTTTAACAGGAGAAGTTCACCCTCACCCTGACCCTCTACCATCAAGGGAGAGGGAAGCAGTTGCAGGACTGTCAAGGGGTTTGACAGTCAGGTTGTCCGGGCGTATTATCGGAGCGTTTAGTGTTTAAGGAGGTAGTATGGCACGCGTTAAATTTGTTGAGAAAGAACAAGCCGACCCTGTTATTAAAGAGATGTTTCAGAAGTTGGAAGACCGCAAGGTTCCGGTGATTAATTTATTTAAAGCCATGGGCAATAGCCCGAAAGTTGGTCGCAACTTCGTCAGACTGGGCAACTCCGTGCTGAATCCAGAAATCCTCGACCCGAAGTTAAGGGAACTGGCTATATTGCGGGTTGGCAAGCTGCTCAGGTCGGAGTACGAGTTCACCAAGCATGTAACCATAGGCAGGGAAGTCGGCGTCACTGAGGACCAGATAGGCGAGCTTTCCAGCTGGGCATCTTCGAAGAGGTTCACTGATATAGAGCGGGCTGTCCTGCAGTACACCGATGAAGTTACGCTGAACGTTGAGGTCAGCGACAGTACGTTTTCTAATTTGAAGAGATTTTTCGATGACAGGGCAATCGTCAAGCTTACGGTAACCATCGGCTACTACGGAATGGTGTCGAGGATACTGGTGGCTCTGCAGATAGAGCTTGAGCACGGAGAGAAGGCTTTTATACCGAAGTACTGAGTCGCTGTATTTACGGAGGTTGTTCTATGTTGAGATTAAAGGACAAGGTAGCAATCATATCGGGCGCTGGCTCTATAAGGTCTGGCATGGGGAACGGAAAAGCAACCGCTATCTTATTTGCCAGAGAAGGAGCCAGAGTGATAGCCGTAGACAGGAACCTTAAAGCGGCTGAAGAAACGGTCAGGTTAATTGTTGAGGAAGGCGGCGAGGCGAGGGCGATACAGGCTGATGTGACCAAAGGTTCAGAAGCCAAAGAAGTGATAGATACGACGGTGGCTATTTATGGCAAGCTGGATATACTGTTTAATAATGTAGGTATCGGCCTGGGCGGCGGCGGTCTCAAGGTGACCGAAGAAGAATGGGATGCTGTTATGGATACCAACCTCAAAAGTGTACTGTTCATGTGCAAATATGCCGTACCGCAGATGAAGAAAGCTGGCGGTGGCTCCATCGTCAATAATGCATCTATGGCGGCATTTTACGGTCACCGTATCTATGCCTACGCCACTTCGAAGGCTGGCGTTACGGCATTGACCAGGTCTCTGGCGGTGGGACTGGCGAAGTATAATATCAGGGTAAACTGCGTGGCGTCCGGCTTTATAGATACACCGATGGTCCAGCCTATTATGGGCGAGAAACGTGAGCGCGAGGTTGAGGGACGCGTTCCAATGCGCAGGCAAGGTAAAGCTGAGGAAGTAGCCTATGCCATCCTTTTCCTGGCATCAGATGAAGCCTCCTTCATAACCGGGCAGACTATATGCGTTGATGGCGGTATGTCGGCGACGTGATACAAAGTAAAAGTAAAATACCAAAAGACAAAAATTTGGTCTAACGGCTTTTCCTGATTCCTTCGAGCGTTGCCTTAGCGTGAGGCACCATGGCGATGAACTTGGTTAGCTTTTCACAGCCGTACTCATCGCAGTAGGCGCAGTTTTCAACACGCTTTTGCTGGCCGCACCTTCTTATTTCGCAGATATTGCAATAGCCGATGAGCCTTTTGCCTTCGGTCTTGCAGCCATCGCAGTTGATGTCCTCCGGTTTAACGGACATCTTGTACTGCTTGGACCACATCTCGGCAACCTCTTTCCTCTTGGCATCGTCGTTTTCCTGCGTGGCTATGAATGCCGGGCATTCAGTGCAGACTATGCCGCAGTAGGCAATCATCTTGTCCATATTTCCTCCTTACAGAAGCAGGGGCAGGTCTTCAGGCCCGCCCCTGCTTTTTGATTGGTTTTCGATGGGTTAACGGGAAGTCCTGGCTTTCTTCTTGCGCCATCGCGTGAAATAGAGTACTACAACCAGTATGATAATCCAAACGGGGCTGAATATCAAAAGCCAGATGGCTATATTAGCTAGTGCCTTGCCGAATGTAGCCAGACCGCGTACTGCCGACTTAAGTGTTTCCAGAGCGCTCCAGCTGGTACCGTCTATAGGCTTTGTCTTATATAAGCTTACCTCGATGAGCGACATGTCCGAGGTGCGCTCCAGATACTGTATGCGCCCCTTAATCCGCTCGATTTCCTGCCGCACGTTGGAGAGCTGCTGGTACACCTTCAAAGTGTCTTCCACGGTCTCGGATTTCTTGAGCAGTTCAAGGTATTGAGCCTCGGTTGCTTCCAGGTTGCGCAGCTGAGCCTGCAGGTCGGTGTACTCTTCGGTTACGTCCTGGCTGTCGGTGCTCTTGTTAGTCACCTTGATTGCCAGTTTGCGTAGCCTGTCGAAGGCTTCGTCGAAGCGGTCGGACGGTACGCGGATGGAGATTCTGCCATAGGTTATGTCTTTGTCTCCAGACTCATTGGAGGAGACCACGTAGCCGTTCAATTCACTGGCGACTCTGGTGACGCCAGCCATAGCCTCGACTATGTCATTCACTTCCAAGTTGATATAGCCGGTCTTCACCAGCCTGCGGTCTGTGCCCTCCGTGTCATATGCGTCAGGAGCATAGCTTGATGCCGCCTCATAGGTATTCCCCTTAAAAAGTCCCAAGGACGACTCTGGTGCTGCTGCCGGTGCTGGTATTGCTCCTCCCGGCGCGAGTGGTGGCGGGCTTTCTTTAGCAGCGCTACATCCCGTAGCCAGTACCAGCCCCAGGATTAGAAGCACAGGTAATAGCATTTTAATAAGCCTGTTCATGTTTACCTCCTTTTATACTTTCCTCTGTAATATACGCATAATCTGGAAAAGTATTACAGGTTGACGAGCTGATGCCTTCAGGATATTGCCATGTGCCTGATTATACATCTAGTTAAGGCAAAAAACAATGCCTGAGGAAACGCCCTTTTTCATTATGAGTCTTTTACCTGGTGTCATTCTTGAGCGTAGCGAAGAATCTCGGTGGGACTCTCTTCGGAAATATATTGGGTTGAGATGTTTCGGTCGCAGAGTCCATCCTGAGCCAGGTCCTTCGGTCGTCCTTCCCATTCGGGAAGGGCTCCATCAGGATGACACGAGGGAGAATGACCGAAAACTATCAGGATGACAGGAGTGGGGGGCTACCTTATAATGGCAGAAAAAATTCTAATCGCTTTCTGTTGAACTCCCAGTGGCGTTCTGCTATCCTTTGTGTCAGCCGTCCTATACAACTCTACAAGGGGGAATTAATGAGTCAGTCTATAGTTGAAAGTCTGGAGCCTTTATTCAATCCCAGGTCAGTTGCCGTGGTCGGGGCGACCAATAACTGGAACAAGTGGGGGTTTTCGACTTTCAGCAGTGCGCTGAATGGTTTCCGTGGTCCGGTATACCCGGTGAATAATAAGGAGAGCGAAGTCCTGGGGCACAAAGCCTTTGCCCGCCTGAGTGACATACCGGCTCCAGTAGACCTGGTTGTCTTCGTTATTCCGGCACCTACTGTTGCCTCTATCATGGAGGAATGTGTTGCCAAGGGAGTTAAGGCAGGGGTAATTATTTCAGCCGGCTTTGCCGAGGTTGGAGCAGAGGGGAAGAAGCTGCAGGATGAAGTTCTAAGGGTTGCCCGGAAAGGTGGGGTTCGCTTTATCGGACCTAACTGCATGGGTTTCTGGAGCGCATCGTCGGATTTGAGGGCATTTATGTTTCCGTTGCCGGTTGAGGATGGGCCACTGGCTTTTGTATCACAGGGCGGAAATGTCGGCGGCGCTGTTGTTTTGTCCGGCCATATGCGCGGCATAGGTTTTCATCGCTACGTAAGCTGTGGCTGTGCCGCTGATATACAGATTGAAGATTACATAGAGCATTTCGGCGAGGACCCGAAGGTAAAAGTAATCCTGGCATACATAGAGGGCCTGGTCGATGGTGGGCGTTTTCTGGAAAAAGTAAAGAAGGTTACACCGAAGAAGCCGGTTATCGTGCTGAAGCCGGGCAAGACAGACGCCGCTGCTAAGGCGATAACGTCTCACTCCGGGGCGCTGGCAGGCTCTGATGAAGCCTATGATGCCGCTTTCAAGAGCGTCGGCATAACCAGGGTGGAGAGCCCGGAGGAACTGCTCGATGTCGCCATTGGATTTATAACTCAGCCGCTCCCCAGAGGCAGAAACGTGGCTATACTCACTCCCGGCGGAAGCTACGGTGTTATCTGCGCTGATGCCTGTGCCGCAGAGGGTCTCAATGTGGTAAGGCTGCCGGATAGAGTTATCGCTGCTCTCGACAGGGTATTTCCGCCGCGATGGAGCCGTGGAAATCCGGTGGACCCTGCCGGAGACAGGAACTTCGTTACCTTTCTTACCGCCCCGGGCAAGCTGTTAAAGGTGGAAGAGATCGATTCATTGATTTTTATGGGGTTTGGAGGATTCTCGATTTTCGCCTCGCTGTTTGTGTCTACTGATTCCGGCCAGGCCGCTCCATGGGTTTCCTCACGCGAAGCGTTCCGTCAGGTTGCCAGCGTATTCATCAAAGTGCTTAATTCGAGGGATGCTGTGGAAATCGGCAAGTTTATACAGCCTGTTGTCTCCGGTCTGGCCACAAGGATGGGCGTTTATCACGAGGAGGAAATCGGCGAACTTACGGAGATAATAGCCTCTGCCATCGCCTCTGGCAGACTTAATGTTCCCTTTCTGGTTAGCGCTTTTCTGCCACCCGGCTCCGAGGCTCTAGCCGAAATGCGAGTCCAAAACCCGCCTGCAGTCAATGAAGCGGTGGCTCATTTTCTGATGGCATTGTCTGAGCAGTGGGTGGCGAGCTATAAGAAGCCGGTGCTTACCACAACCTTCTTTGCCGGGGACCAGCCCCGCCTTCAGGGTTCTCACTATGCCTACCCTTCCGGCAGGCATGCCGCCAGGGTGCTGATTAAGATGGTGGAGTACAGGGAATATCTGGAAACTATAGGGCAAAGCCGAAGAGCAGGGTAGAAATACCAGGGCGACCTGATGAGGCCGCCCTGGGTGAGGTTTTAGGCTAAGTGACTGGCTATCTACGTTGGTTCTTTACCTTCTGTTCTATCTTTATCTGTCCTTCAACAGTGCCCTGGTTCTTGGTCATCTGCCTTATCCTGAGCTGCTCCTTTGCTTTATCCTTCTTGCCGGCATGTTCAGCAGCCTGGGACTTCGGGTTAAATATTTTCTGTAATCCCGGCGCATTCAAGATGCCTTTTCCCGGTACCCCGTTTAGCTTAAGTATTTCAGCCCTGGTTAAAAGACTCTTGTTGATGTAGAGGGAAACTGAAACGGGGTCTGTTGTTGCCGAAACCAGCATGCCGTCCGGCTCACTACCTGTAACTGTGGCTGTGTTAACGATTGGTCCCGGTAAATCGGAGATAGTGACGGTATAGGTGGCAGTGGCGGTAATGCTTTTGCCCGGAGCCAGGGTGGTGTCAGTCAAAGAAATCTCTCCAAGCTCATCGTCTTGCAGGGAGAGGTTGTCGACGGTGACATTGTCACTGTTGGAGATAGTATAGGTGTAAGTGATGGTCTCACTCGCGGCAGCCGATGTCAGATTGGCTGATTTGCTGATGCTGAGGTTGAGGCCAGTTTCGTCCTGAGCGCTAACGCTTGCCGCGGACATGGGCATCAGCAGGGCGACGATGGCTATTAGCACCGGGATGCTCCACCTTTTCATTTATCGAACCTCCTCTTTGTCTGGTTTTCAACAGGACGGTTTCCTGTACAGAATTTTGTCCTGCCGCTAATTAACAACGGAGAAACAAAGAAAAGGTTTATGCCCGGCTACGCTGGTTTTCGGGAGAGTATTAGTATCACTACTGTTGCCAGCAGCAGCACCCCCATTAGCAGAAGGGCAATCAGTCCGGTATTCAAAGGTGCATGGGTAGTGCCGCCAGTGCCGAGCATGGTGAAACTCGCCCTCTGGTTATCTATAGCCACGTCATAGGTTCCCGGCTGGGACCTGGTCACGGTGAACTTGACCGGGTAAGCAGTTCCCGGAGATACCTCGATGGTTCTCTGCTGTTCCACCTTGCCGTTTATCCTGAGGGCGACATTGTAGCTGCCTGCAGAGGCGCCCTCGTTTACCACATTAGCCAGCACGGTCACTGGCTGCCCTGCCTGGGCTTGACCGGGGCTGACGTTGATATTGCGCAGATGTATATCCGCCGGTGGCAGTTGGGCTGGTGGTGGCATGGACGGTGAAGCCCGCGGTCCTGCTGGTCCTGCTGGTCCTGCTGGCCCTGCTGCTATTGCTGGTCCGCCCGGGTCAACGATGGTGCCATTGGCAGCTCCGTCCGCATCTCCCAGTCCGCCATCGGTGATGGTGAGGGTAAGCACACTGTCGCCGTCGTTGCTGCCGAGAAGCGAGGTGCAATCAACCCATTGCCCGTTAAGGCACTTCCAGTACTGGGCGCCTGCGGGCACGTTTGACGGAAGGGCTATGGTGATGGTGACAGTTGAGCCTGGTGTAACATTGGTGATGCTATACGAAAAGAAGCCATGGGGGAAGGTTAAGCCAGCCACAGAGCCACAGGTCGTGGTGGCTGATGCGGTCAGGTTGTTGATTGAACCGCCATCAGTGGTAAAGGTGATAGTGCCGGTGCCTGTGGCAGTTTGCACGCTCTGGGTTTGCTCGCCTGCCCTGTTAACGGTGAATCCGTCGTCCAGGGTGCCGGTGCCTGCAGGGGTGGTTACCGAGACATTCCTGGTACCGGGCGAAGAATAGGACAGGATAGTGATATTTGCGGTTATCTGGGTATCGCTGTCTTCCGTGAAGCCGTTAACCGAGACATAACTGCCCAGAGCACCGAACCTGACCAGTGTAGCACCGGTGAAGTTGGTGCCTGTTAAGATGACATCGAGCGTTTGCCCTTGATTACCTGAATTTGGATTGACCGATATAACTGAAGGGGGGACCAATCGCTGGAGCTCGTAGGCGCCGATGTCACAGGTTGTCCCCTGGGGTCTGGGCACGCCACGCTGGTCGGTGGCTGGTGCGCCGGTGTTGTCGCCGGCATCTATGGCCGGGCTGCCATGGAGTAAAGCATGGGTGAAGGTTGGGCCGCCGTTATCCTGAAGCGGGCCGAGGAGCGGGTCGGTGTTACGCTGGTCGGTGGCGGCAGTGAAGAAACAGCTGTTCTCGCTGTCTATGTTGCAGCCTTGCGAAAAGACTGCAGCTCCACCATAATCATCGAATCCGTTATTGTTGATGCCATCCCCGGCAGTATTGTTAGCCACTATGCAGTTCTTGAAATAAATGGAAGAAGGGGAGCCATTGGCAAATCCACCGCCGACAGAGCCTGTGCCGGTCGCCTGGTTGTTGGCTATTGTCACTTTAATAGGCGCATAGTCGCTGTGCGGCCACAGTAAATGCCTCCGCCTACTCCATTGTCATCTGTGACTGTATTATCGCTTATGGTGCAGTTAGTTAGCTCTACCAACCCCGAATCACCCCCGGAGGTACGGTGGGTGAATATGCCCCCACCCCGTTTTGTGGCGGTGTTCCCGCTCACGGTGCACCGGTTCATGTAAAGAGCACCGCCATCATTGCATACGCCGCCACCCATATCGGGGAGAGGGCCAGATCCGGGGCCTTTGGTGTTATTTATGATGGCACAGTTGTTAATGGTAACTATGTGCGCTTGTGAAATGTAGATTCCGCCCCCTGCATCGGAGCCTGAGGGGGCGCCATTCTGAATGGTAAAGCCAGATATGGTATTTTGCTGGGAAGGTGCGCTGGGAACCTCTATAACATATCCATTGGCATCTCCATCAATTATGGTGGTAAGGGCACCGGCGCCGACCAGGTTCATCGTCTGCGACAGGTGAAGTCCATGCTCATGGTAGGTGCCTGCGACAACGTGCACCGTGCCGCTATCCGCAACATTGTCAATACCCCATTGGATGGTTGCGAAAGGCTGGGCTTCGGTGCCGGGATTGCTGTCGCTGCCGACAGGTGGCGGAGCTACCCAGACCTCGGATGGTGCCGGGATAGCCTTTGCTACATGTGCCGGTAAAAATGGGACTGCCAACAGCACTAGTGACAGGATTACCAGCAGGGGGACTATTCGGATTGCTTTGGCCATTTGTGCTCTTTTTAATTTCAACTCAGGTATTTTCATACACAGATTTACGCGCTGCGATGCTCTCCAAGGTGTATTGACGCATTATAGGCAGGTAGTTGGACGTTGTCAATAGATTTTGTGGGCAGTCCCTGGGGTTTCAGATTCGGAGAATTGGGATTTCGGTATTGCTTGGGATTTAGGACTTCGAGCTTAGGATTTGGTGGGGTCACCTTGGTGGTGTCCAGGGCTACGGCTGGAAGAAACTGCCTGTCCAGGCTGGTCTGGGTGGGGCCTGGGCTGATTCGAGCATCTGTTTCCACTGCTCGTCGGTGAGACGGTCGTCGATGGACTGCTTGAACTCGTAATAGCTCAAAGTTGGACCAGCGCCAATGATGGTTCTGCCGTCAGGGACTTTGTAAGCCACCAGTATGAGGTCGACGTAGCCCACTCCCTCTTCGAGAACCTCTGCCGGTGGATTGGTGTCAGTGTGGACGTCAGCCACAATGGTCGTTTCCTTGCCTTCAGATTCAACGCCGACTATTATATTTTCCAGGCTGCTACCGAAGTCCTTGATGAAATCGTAGTCGTCATCGGTTAGCTCCTTGCCCTCAAGCTCGTTAATGGAGATGTTGAGTGCCCTGTCCAGAACGGATTCTAAGTTTTCCAGGCGGTTATCCTCTTCTTGGCTCAAAGCACCGAGCTTAGACAGCCCTTCCCTGGTCATGCGGGTCAGGTCCAGCATCCGGGCGTAAAACTCGGGCACTGGCTCGATGTAGCCGAGCAGCGGCTTTGGTTGTGGTGGCATTGCTGTGGCTAACATCGGGGTGTAGCTTTGCTTGGCGTATAGTATGGTGTCGTGTCTTAGCTCAACCCATGAGGCTAAAGCGGTGTTCAACTCTTTGTCTTGCCAGGCTTCGGTCTGCATGAACGCGGGATAGCCCTTATCGAATTCATTGAGCAATGGTTTCAGGGCGTATAGCCATGCCCAGTACAGGTTGCGGTGCCAGTCATCTTCGGTGAAAGCGGCGAACTCATCCTTAAGCAGATTTAGCTGCTGGTCATAGCTGGTGTCTTTGCCCTGATACTCGGTGTCTCCTTCTCGTTTTAATATCTCATAAGCTCTACTTGAACCGAGGACTGCCATGATGTCCAGTCCCCTGGGGAAGCATCTGGCTGGGCCCAGTTGGGTCATCTTCATAGTGAAAGGATTGCCCGTGCCGACATACACACCTACCGCCGGCGTTACCAGGTTCTGGAACATGTAGGAATCGGGGACAAACCTCTGTCCCATAAATCTTAGCCCCTTGGTATTAGCCAGGCATTCATAGAGTTTTTCCCTGGTTATGGGAGGATATATTACGCAGACTCCTGAGCCGCCGTAGATTTCGGGGTTTCTCATCCGGGCTAGTTCGGCTTTAAGCTCCAGTATCTTGGCTTCATCGATAAGCTGGTTGGGAGCGAAATCCTGTCCGAAGACTTTTTCTAAGGCGGCCAGATATTCGTATGGAGTCAGGTCATCGGCGGTGCCGACAAAGAATGAGGTGATGGCGTAGATTCTGTCCCAGACATTTTTAGCTGTATAATCGGCGACTCTGACACTGGGCAGCTCGGCTGAAATAAGCGACGCCTGAATGGTAGCGATTTCAGCATCCTCTTCGGCTATCAAGGCATCAGGTCCTCCTTTCAGAAGGAAGGCCATTCTGCCGTACCACATCATCGCCTTGAAGTAGCTCTTCAGGATATCGCTACGGGTGTAGTGTCCTCTGGGGACGTATTGAGAATAGTCCTCGCAGTAGCAGGGCTGATCGCATCTGCAATTTGTGTCTGAATTGAAGATGGCACTGGGGCTGAAACCCTGATGAGCTTCGATATTCTTGATTTCCTCGTTGACTTCCTTTTTCACATAGCTGGGGATATCGAAGTCTATTTTATTTGACGGCGTTTGAAGCAGGCTCAGAGCCACGGCAAAGTAGGCAACATTCCTTCTGGCGGCTTCTTTCAGCTCCGGCTGGTTGAAGTTATGGTAATCGTTTTCGGCCCTCTCTAGCATTGCCAGGCTCATATCGATGAGATGATTGTAGAAGTCCTCCTCCTCGATTCGTTTCAAAATCTCGTTGAACTGAATATGGTACAGGTGAAGCAGTGTGTCTGTGGTGACGAATATGGGGACATCCATGTTTTTCAGTGTCTTATAGGGCTTCACAACGTCATCACCGTTCCACGGGATAACCACAAAGCCGTTGCTTTCGATGAGGGCTTTCTGTCCGGAGTTTAAATTAAACTCGTTTTGAATCTGGCCCGAGTTAGCTATTTCAGCTAGGTCCATTGGCAAGGAGTATGATGGGCTTTTCGGGGTGAAGCTGACCGAACTCGGTTCATAGGCTGAAGCCATGACCAGCTTGGGATTAGACAGCCCGCTGGTTGGAGGAACAGTTATTGGCGGTGTGGTGGGAGTAGGTGCTGGCTGGGGTTTGCAGCCGCTGATAATGATGGTTACAGTAATGACAATAGCCGCAAGGATTTTAGCCACTTTCATCTGAGCCTCCTTTGATTCGAGCAATTTGCAACTCATCTAGTTTTAGCTGTTATTTAACAGTTTGTCACAAACTAGTCTGGAATTTGTTAGCTGCCTGGGCTTCTTTACCGACGGTTTTGCCAATGCGGGAGGGATTTTGACTCCGTTTAGGACTAGCATTATCGGACATCACTACCTCCCCCGTCGTGTTATCACTGGTAGACTAATTCTCGTGCTAGTCTCGCCAGTTATGCGTGTTATCCTTTTTCTTCTCTTTTATTGCGTCAATAACTCGCTGCCAGTCATGTTTGTTTTCCTGTGATGCATTTTCCTTGGCGTTTTCCAAAGCAGCTCGAGTCTTGGATTTGCTCTCCTCCAGGCGGTTCTTCAAACGCTCTCTTTCGGCAGCCCATTTGTCATATTTGGTAGTTGCTGGAGTTGTTTTTGGCTCTTCAATCGTGGAGGGTTGCTCCTCGGTTACCGGTGGTTGCTCCTCGGTTACCGGTGGTTGCTCCTCGGTTACCGGTGGTTGTTCCTCAGTTGTCGTTGGTTGTTCCTCAGTTACCGGTGGTTGTTCCTCGGTTGTCGTTGGTTGTTCCTCAGTTACCGGTGGTTGTTCCTCGGTTGTCGTTGGTT
>CAZUEB010000011.1:0-9357 GCA_964619115.1 uncultured Dehalococcoidales bacterium | reverse complement strand
GTACTGCTGCTGGCACCTCTTCTGGTGGTTTCGGCGGTAAAGGCTCAATTTTTATTGGTTCAGGGGTGGCTGTGGTAGTTGGGGCTGTGCCAGCGGAGCTCTCTGCCTGAGCTATCGCGGAATTAGCCAGCTCCAACTGCTTAGCCAGCCTTGCAGCAGTGATGGCGGCATGCTCGGTCTTTCCCTGGCTAGCCATAACTTCGACTTCCGCAGCTCTTGTCTCGGCGAGCTGGGTGTGAATTTCAGCTTTTTGTGTGTCGGTAACGGCAAAAGCCAGCCTCATCTCCTCTGTAGCCAGCTTCACGGGATAAAGTGTTTGGTCTGGCATAGCATTTGACGAGGCAGCCACGGTGCTGCCGGTGGTCAACATGAGGATAAGGACGGCGGTTACAGCCACAGCCCAGCTTTGTCTCCACCAGCTAAAGTGCCCCGGCTTTGCTACCTGTCCTTGCTGACTGGCATAATGTTGCGCTCCTTGTAGCCGCACCTGTGCCCAGTGCCTAAATTCAGGGCGAGGGTGAATATAGGAAGCTCGCCTGCCGATATCGAAGGCGGTTTCGAGCAGAGACTTTAGCTCAGCACGGTGTTCAGGATATCTGGCAAGGCAGCTATGAAGGCTTTCGCCTGTGCGAATCCGTTCATAACATTCGTTAAAAATATCGTCTAATTTTCTAGCCATCTAACTTTCCCTGAAGGGCCTTTCTCAACGAGGCTGTGGCATTGAACTGTAATGCCTTAACGGTGCCCTCGCTTTTGCCCAGAGTTCTAGCCACCTCGTTAATAGAAAGTTGCCCGATAAAACGGAGCGTGGCTACCTCTCGCTGAGCTCCCGGCAACTGCTCTAGAGCTGCCTTCAGTTGATAGACCTCAAAATTCTTCTCTGTCATCTGTATCGGGTCTTCCGTGCTTTTTGCATAGGCTTCATCGAGACTGGCTCTTTTCTCCTTTGATTGCTTCCTTACATAGTCGATTACCCTATTATGAGCTATCTTAAATAGCCAGGCGGCAAATGGCAGGTCACGCCATTTGTAATAGCTAATGGATTCCAGCGCTTTAATAAATACATCCTGTGTTAAATCCTCCGCCTCAGCCTGACTTCTGACCTTGACGTAGATGTAACGATGTATCCTATCGAAGTTCTGGTTGTAAAGCTGAGTAAAAGCTGCCTGGTCACCATTTACTGCCTGCTGTACTAAATATTCTTCACTTAACACCAGGAAGACCTCTTACCTGGCGTCTATTATAGTAAAACGTAACAGATAAGGAAAACGTTTAGATGGAACTGGGCTGTGGGTTAAGAGTCTTTTATCCAGAAACGAGTCTGTTTCCTATGTCCAACTCTGTTGACACAGGAGGATGTTTTGTGCACAATATGTTATTTGAAGGGAGGGACGTCCGAATGCCTGAATTGAAGTTCGATAAAGCAAAGTGTGCCGATTGTAAAGCCATTAGCTGCCTGGTCAAATGCCAGTATATGGAGTTTAAGGATAAGAAAAAGGCGAAGGTGGAGTGGCAGAAGGTAATCGACGGTAAGGATTCCTTTATACTGAAGGCATGCACCACATGTTATGCCTGTGAGGAATACTGCCCCTTCGGGAACCATCCCTTTTACTTGATTGTCGAGCGCCAGGAAGAAAAGGGTATATTGCCTCAATCCCGTCCTATTACCAAGCAAGCAATCAACATGACCACAGCCCAGGGCAAATTTCTGGTAGGGAAACCCGAAAAGACGGCATTATCCTTTTGCGCTATACCAAGGCTTCACACGCTGGCTACCGGGAAGCTTTTTGAGGATGTTCTGCCGTCCTGGATTTTGGGTAGTGAGTTCTTTTGTCAGGCTATGTTTCTGCATTTTGCTCGAATGTCAGTGATAAAGGAAAACCTTCCCAGAGTGATAGACAATATCTGGAACCAGGGAATCAGGGAAATCATATTTCTGCATGATGAGTGTTACGGCACCTTTACCAAGCTGGCGCCGGCTTACGGTATCGAAGTGCCGTTCAAAGCTGTTCATTATTTCGAATACATATACGAAAGGCTAAATGGGCTCAGGAACGAGATAAAGCCGTTAAATGTTAAAGCGGCATATCATAGGAACTGTTCAGCCCGGCTGGTTCCGGAGACAGACCACTTTGTTGATGATATATTCGAGCTGATTGGAGTTGAGAGAGTTAAACGGGAATATGACCATGAGAATGCACTGTGTTGCGGGGGGCTTTTTATGACGTCAAAGGGTTACGATGCTGGTCACGATGTGCAAAAGAGGAATATAGACGATATGGTGAAGTCTGGGGCTGAATATTGCGTATTTAACTGTCCAGCCTGCTGGGACCCTCTGGCTGAAAAAGTTGCCAGGAAAGGGATAAAGCCCATACACATAATTGACCTTTGCAAGCTGGCAATAGGTGAAAAACAAGCAGTGGAGGTGACATTATGAGCGATATATATGAATCTTTGGTTAACATAGTCGGCAAAGATTACGCTTCAAATCACCATGAAGAGCGTTACTTCTATGGTCGTGACCCTGGTTTAATGACGCCGCATGAAGCGGATTATGTGGTGATGCCGAGTACAACCGAGGAAGTACAGGAGATAGTAAAGCTGGCAAACAGGGAGAAGGTGCCGATAGTTCCCAAGGGAGCGGGGTTGGCATTGACTGGACTGGTGATTCCACTTAAGGGCGGAATCGTGATGGACATGAAGAGGATGGATAGGATACTGGAGGTAAATGAGGACTCCAGATATGTTGTTGTTGAAGGTGGCGTTACCCACGGCGCACTAAGGGAATACTTAAATGAGCATCATCCCAACCTTAGGCATAGCATTCCTGAGGCACCGCCAATAACAACTATAGCCGCAAATGTGGTAATACACGGACAGGGGCGACTGACAAACCAGTACGGATTCAATTCCGACATGGTTAATGGTCTGGAAGTGGTATTGCCAACAGGAGAGGTTTGCAAAATTGGTTCCTGTTCTGTGGGGCCGTACTGGTTCTCTAAAGGACCTCCGCTGCCCGATTTATCCGGGCTGTTTCTGGGTTGGCTGGGTACTACGGGCATACTCACAAAGGTGGGTTTAAAGCTTTATCCCAAGAAGAAAATAAAGGACCTTGAAATATTCGTGACGGACAAAGAAGACCTGGTTCCGGATATTATATTCAGGATTACCCATACTGAGATGGTAGAAGACCTGGCTATCTGGGCACAGGAACGTCCGCTGATGTTCAGGGGTAACTATCATATTAACATCTTCTTAACCGCAGACTCGGAAGAAGAACTCGAAATGAAGAGGAAGATGGTATATGATTCGGTTCAGGAATACGTTGATAGCAAGGATGCTGGGTTTATGGCCATTAGTCTGGATATGAAGCCTGACTTCATGGATAACCCGCAGAAAAGCATGACGGCGTTTGCCGATGTCAGAAGAGGTGGCGGTTTCGAATATGCCGGGCCGATTATTCCCATGGAACTGTATCCGGAATGTGCCAGAAAAGTAGCCGAGCTGGCTGTTAGATACAGAGTGGTGTACGGTGGCTCGGGGCGAATTATTCATGGAGGCCATTGCATGATGTTTTCATTCGCATATACGTTCAATAGGGCGGACCTGGACGAGATGGGTAGAGCCAAGAAAGCTTTATATGAGGCGGCTGAGTTCGTCGCAGATAAGGGCGGAGTTCTGTGGAAGCCAAATATAGATGAGCAGAAGATAATGATGGAAAGGATGGACCCAAATACACTGAAGCTGATGGCACGTATTAAAAAGCTCCTGGACCCTAACGGAATCATGAATCCGGGAAATTGGGAGGCAGAATAATGCAACAGCAGGACTATGTCAGCCAAATCCACAGATGTTTTAGATGCGGCTATTGTAAATTCCCCACTGATTACTCGTCGTTCAATTGCCCTCCTTACAAAAGGTTCAGATTCGATACTTATTCCACTGGTGGACGGCTATGGCTCGTTTATGCCTGGCTGAAGGGTGATGTCGAGTGGTCGGAGCACCTTGCCGAAGTTCTTTATACGTGCACAACCTGTAAGAACTGCACCGAGCAATGCCCGATGAGGTTTGCTCCAGATATTGTTGACTGGATAGTTGGAGCCAGAAGCGATATGGTTGAAAAGGGGAAGATACCGCCGAGGGTAGCGCACTTCTTCGAGTCTGTTTACGGCTACGGGAATCCTCTGAAGCTGCTCAGAAGCGATAGGGCTGCATGGGCTAATGGCACGAAGATGTATGCGCCTGGAGACGAATATCTTTTGTATGTGGGCTGTCTGGGCTCGTATGACGAGAACGGGCAGAAAATGGCTAGAAGCCTTGTTGATGTGCTTAACGCAGCCGGAGTTTCCTTTGGGATACTGGGCAGCGATGAGGAGTGCTGTGGTAACGAGGTTTACATGATGGGTGAGATGGGACTGTTTCAGACGCTGGCTGAAAAGAATAACCAGAAATTCAAGGAGCTCGGCGTAAAGAAGATAGTCACACTTTCTCCGCATGCTTATAACACGATGAAAAACAAATACCCGGCGTTCGGTGGAAGCTTTGAAGTATGTCACTATACCCAGCTTCTGAATGATTTGGTAAAGAAGAACAAGATAAAACTCCCTCAGGTTAAGGCAAAGGTGACCTATCAGGACCCGTGTTTCCTGGGCAGATACAATAAGATATATGAGGAGCCGAGGCACATATTACAGAGCATCCCTGACCTTGAGCTGGTGGAGATGAAGAAAAATAGAGTCGATGCTTTCTGCTGCGGTGGTGGGAGCGGCAATTTTATAATGGATCTCCTGGCAGGGGGCGAGGACAGCCCGGCTCGTGTCAGGATTCGAGAGGCTTATGCCACTGGTGCTGATACCTTGGCGGTTGCCTGCCCCAGCTGCCTGACGATGTTCACCGATGCCGTGAAAGCGGAAGACCTGGACGATAAGCTGGCGGTGAAGGATATCTCACAGATAGTTGGGGAGTCACTGCCTGCGAAGAAGCGCTAGCTGCTTCACACACCTTTGCCGAGAATGTAGATAATCAGGTCGGCCAGACGGCAGCTATAGCCCCACTCGTTGTCGTACCAGGCTATAACCTTCACCATGTTGCCGCCGAGCACCATGGTGCTTGGGGCGTCGAATATGGAGCTAGCCGGGTTGCCTTTGAAGTCTGTGCTCACCAGCGGCTCTTCGCAATATTCCAGTATGCCCTTGAGCTTGCCCTTAGCTGCAGCCTCGAAGACTTTATTGACCTGTTCAACAGTTACCTCTTTGTCCAAATCAGCCACAAAGTCACATACGGAGACGGTGGGCACGGGAACCCTTAAAGCGATGCCATCAAGCCTGCCTTTAAGCTCTGGTATAACCAGAGTCACGGCTCTGGCGGCTCCGGTTGTTGTCGGGATCATATTCACAGCTGCCGCTCGCGCCCGGCGCAGGTCCTTGTGATACATGTCGAGAAGCCTCTGGTCGTTGGTATAGGCGTGAATCGTGGTTAATAGCCCCTTGCTTACTACGAAGTTGTCATGTAATACTTTGACCACCGGCGCTATGCAGTTGGTAGTGCATGAGGCGTTGGAGATGACGCGGTGCTGTGCCGGATTGTATTTGTCCTCGTTCACGCCCATGACTATGGATACATCCTCGCCCTTGGCCGGCGCTGAGATGATGACCTTTTTAGCACCCCCCTGGAAGTGTGCGGATGCCTTGGCGGCGTCGGTGAAAAGACCGGTGGACTCGATTACTATATCGACTCCGTAGTCTTTCCACTGAATCTTGGAGGGGTCGCGCTCGGCAATTACCTTTGTCTTTCTGCCGTCAACCACTATAGCGTCGTCTTTCGCCTCCACTTTACCGGGATAAATTCCATAAGTGCTGTCGTACTTGAGCAGATGGGCGTTGGTCTTAGCGTCGGTAAGGTCGTTGACCACGGCCACCTCGAGCTTGTCGCTGTAATTCTGGCTTATTACCTTGAAAGCCAGCCTGCCTATACGCCCGAAACCATTGATACCTATCTTAGCCGCCATTTTCTTGCTTCCTCCTTCTTTGTATTGCGTTGTCACCCTGAGCTTAGTTGTCACCCTGAGCGATAGCGAAGGGTCTCTAGATTCTTCGGTCGTCCTTCCCATTCGGGAAGAACTCCCTCAGAATGACATCTAGGCTTTCTTATTATAAATCACCCTTATCTTAGTGCCAATGCCGCCCCTTGTATTCCACTCCGCCAGTATTTCCATCCTCCTGGGCTTCACAACCTTGACCAGGTCATCGAGTATACGGTTGGTTGCTTCTTCGTAGAACATTTCCACCATCCTGTAGCTTGTCAGGTAAAACTTCAGCGATTTCAGCTCGATTATATGCTTATCGGGGGCGTACTTTATGGTAAGCGTGGCATAGTCCGGCTGCCCCGGGTTGAGCGGGCACAGGGAGGTGAATTCGCTGGTAGCCATTTCCTCCTCGTATTCCCTATCGGGATAGGGATTGGGCATGGCTATCAGCAGCTCTTTTTGAGGAGAAGACTTGTACTTGAGCCTTAGGCTACTGACCCTCCTTTTTATCTGGTCCAATGTTCTAGCCCCCACCCCAATACAAGTTGATGTTTTCCTTGACCACTTTCTCAGCCTTACCTTCAACCATCATTACTTTGAGTTGAGCCATGGTCTCCATAATAGCCATTCGCTTGTCGGAAGCGGACAGTTTATCGAACTTTACGGTTTCACCGCCGGGCATCCAGGGAAGCTCGGTAGCTACTTGATAGGCAGACTTTGTGTCGCTTTCTATAATTCTGGTTATGGCTCGCTGCCGTTGTTCGTGATAATAGGATAGCTCGCCAAGCCTTAATTTGAAGCCGCTGAAAACAGAACCGTGCCCGGGGAAGATGAAGTTTACCTCCAGCTTAGACAGAGCCTCCAGTGATTTGAAAAAGTCGCCCAGCGGGTTTTCCCCGGATTGCGGGTGGAGACCGACATGAGGGAATATATCGGGCAGTAAGTGGTCGCCAGAGAATAGCAGCTTCCGCTTCGGCTCGTAGAGGCAGATATGTCCCGCTGAATGTCCCGGAGTCACTATGACCTTGAACTCTGAAGAGGCTACGGTAATCGGGTCTCCGTCTTTCAACATGATGTCTGGCTTAACCACACCTACGGATTGCTTTATATCCATGCCGGCTTCGGCGAGTTCGTTCAATGTTGCCTCAGGCACACCGTTAGATTGAAAGAGTTGCTTTACCTGATTCAACAGACCGTCGGTTTTCAAGTATCGGGAATCGATAAATTTTGCCTCGATTTCGCTGATTGCTACCTTAGCCCCCGACAGCTGTTTCAATTTATCTATCATGCCGTAATGGTCGGGATGGATGTGAGTAGCCACTATCAGAGGTATATCTTTAAATCCGAAGCCGCCGAACTTGAGCGCATCCCGCAAGGCGCCGAAGGCTTCCGGTGTATCGAGTCCGGTGTCAATCAGCAAATTGCCCTTGGTGCCTTCTACCAGGTAAACGTTCGTGTGGTCTAAAGCTGAGCCTGCTGGCCGGGGTACTTTTATCTGGTGAACTCCCTGGACTATCTCCATATTGTCCTCCTAAATTGATAGTGCTTTCTTGCCGGCGAAACGGGCGTCGGCTCCCAGCTCCTCTTCTATCAAGAGCAGGCGGTTATATTTGGCTACCCTCTCGCTACGGCATGGAGCACCGGTCTTTATCAAGCCGGAGCCGACGGCAACTGCCAGGTCGGCTATGGTGGTATCTTCGGTCTCGCCGGAGCGATGGCTGATTATGGTTGTCCAGCCAACCTGATGGGCTCTTTTTACCGTAGCCAGGGTTTCACTGAGTGTGCCCACTTGATTTGGCTTTATTAGTATGGCATTTGACGCCTTTTGGGAAATGCCCCTTTCCAGCCTTTCCAGGTTGGTGGTGTACAGGTCATCGCCAACGAGCTTGATTTTCCTTCCCATTTTAGAGGTCAGCGATATCCACCCCGACCAGTCATCCTCATCCAGCCCGTCTTCGATGCTGGCGATGGGATAGCTAGATACCCATCCGGCATAATAGTCAATCATCTCATCGCTGGTTAGTGTTAAGCCATCTTTAGATAAGATATACTTACCGTCATTGTAGAAGCTGTTCGCCGCCGGGTCCAGGGCGATGAAGCAATCGTTGCCAGCCTTATAGCCGGCGAGGTCGATTGCTGCCAGTATCAGCTCTACCGCCTGCTTGTTGGAAGCCAGTGACGGGGCAAAGCCGCCTTCGTCGCCGACGTTGGTATTCAAACCTTTGACTTTGATTGTCTTCTTAAGGGCGTGGTAGATTTCAGTTCCCATTTGAAGCGCCTGGCTGAAGCTGGTAGCGCCTGCCGGCACCACCATGAATTCCTGTAAATCGGTGGAGCCAGCAGCATGTTTTCCGCCGTTGAGTATGTTCATCATGGGCACCGGCAACAGCCGTGCGGTATTGCCGCCCAGATAGCGGTACAAAGGTAGATTTGCTGAGTTAGCTGCAGCTTTAGCGGTGGCTAAGGATACTCCCACAATGGCGTTTGCCCCGAGCCTTGATTTATTGGCTGTGCCGTCAAGCTCAATCAGCTTCTGGTCAACCCTTTCCTGCTCCGAAGCTATCATGCCTGCCAGCGCCGGAGCAATACTGTCGTTAACATTGCTCACCGCTTTGCAGACTCCCAACCCACCGTATCGGCTCTTATCCTGGTCCCGGAGTTCCACCGCTTCGTATTTGCCGGTGCTGGCTCCTGAGGGGACCGCGGCTATGCCGACTGTGCCATCGGAAAGCTTAATCTGGACCTCTATGGTAGGATTGCCCCGGGAATCGAGGATTTCGCGGGCTTTGATTTTTTTAATGGTGGCTTTTGTTGTTTTCATAGCCTTCAATCCATTTTCTGTCCTTTCGCCAGGGCGATGGCTTTCTCCACGGCATCGACGGCGTCCTCTGCCTTGATTATAGATTTATCCTGTTCGCCGTTTCGGTACAGTGACCATGTATTCAGTCCGACAACCGGGATGCCACTCTTCAGGGCGAAGCCAATCTCGGTAAGCGTGCCGTAGTCGCCGTCGATGGCTATTACCGCTTGAGCGGAATTAACCACGGCTACGTTTCTGGCGTGGCCGGCACCGGTGGCAACTGGAATTTGAACATAAGGGTTGCAGTCAGTTGGGTCGACCCCGGGCAAAATACCTATGGTTAGCCCTGACTCGATGGCGGCTCCGCGGCAGGCTGCCTCCATTACGCCGGTCAAGCCCCCGCAGACCAGAGCCGCTCCCCGCTTAGCCAGCTCTCTGCCTACAGCCTCAGCCAGAACTGCTTCTTGGGCAGAGCATTTACCACCGCCGATAACTGCGATGATTAGCTTTTTCTCAAAGCTCGGTTTTCCCA